>CAXSIG010000171.1:2213-2527 GCA_964237255.1 uncultured Bryobacteraceae bacterium | reverse complement strand
AGACCGCCCGGAATCGGAACAGATGGGAAAAGCTGTGTTCCATTTGCACATTCCAGGTAGATCCTCGCGGCGAGAACGCCCCGGCGACACGCTGGCCGGCAATCAGGAAGGATTTCGGGCCGGTCTTGTCTCCAATGACATTCGCCGAAATGACAGGCGGTCCGAGGATCACCCCACTCGGACCGTAAAACGTATCAGTTCGAATGGGATAACGGCTGAATGCGTATACATTGGTCGGAATGTGATCGTAGAATTCGCCATAGCCGACGCGGAACACGGTACGGCCGTTTGCAAACGGCGTCCAAGCGGCGCCG
>CAXSIG010000171.1:479-2203 GCA_964237255.1 uncultured Bryobacteraceae bacterium | reverse complement strand
TGGCCAACCGCTGGTGCTCTACGCGAATTCCATAGTCAAGCGAAAGGCGCGGTGTGAGTGTCCAATGATCTTGCGCGTACAACGTAAATTCCAGGTCGGTGCGTATGTACTGGCCCTGGCCCCTGAAATCGATACGCTGCAATCGCTGTCCAAGGTCATTCAGGATGTTGACCGGCCGGAAATTAAACACGCCGCGGTCATTCGCAATTGTTAACGATGTCCCGATTTTTATCTGGTGAGTACCAAAAAGGTTTACTGGAGCCGGCGACCACCCTTCCAGCCATTCGCGCCGGAAAGCGTCTCTGCTTTGCGTACCGAAATAATTTCCGCTGTTGAACTGGGGAGCGAGAAACATCTCGCCAGGACCTTGCGCCCCGATGAACGTGTGAAAACGCTGGTAAGACAACGACGTGTCCAGCGTGCCGCCGAACAGGCCTAAGTGATCCGCCAGCGTGGCGACATAGCTCTTCTGCGCATAACTGGGTGAGACGGGTTGTGGCGTAAAGTAATCCGGATTCACGAAGTTGATGTGTTCCGGGCTGTAGTGATACGTAAAGTTGATGATCTGCCGCTGCGATGCAATGTAATCGAACTGGGTAAACGAATTAACGCGTTCCTGTTTCGATTCGTTCTTTGGAAACGGCAACGTCCGGTTCGTACGCTTGTCCAGGAAGTATTGGAGAGCCGTGATCATGTACAACCGGTTCTTGATAAGCGGACCGCCGATCGACGCGCGTGGAGTCTCATTGCGAATGCCGACCAGGTGGTAGCTGCGAACCCGAAAATCGGGAAAGGGACCATTGAGATCCGCGTGCCACTTCTCACCACCGCGGCGCGTTTCCACCGCCACGACGGCCTGCGTGAAGCGACCGTACTGGGCCAGAAACGGCGTAGTCAGAACGTTCACGGTTTCGATGCTGTCTATCGGGACCGTTTGCCCGAACTTACCTGTCGCGGGATCCGTCACATCGGTCTGGTTGACCACCAGGGAACTGCGCTCTTCACCCGCGCCCTCTAGCTTTAATTCGCCATTCTGTCCACGTAAAACGCCAGGAACCAGCGGCAACGTATCCGAAACGGTGGGTGGATTGTTCGGCAGGTTCCGCACCTCGGTCGGACGTAATTCATAGTTCTGAGAAGAACTTTGCTCCACGGGAGGCGGGGTGTCGGTGACATCCAGACTCGTCGTGTTGGTCTTAGGATTCAACACGACCGTTGCATCGGTTACCGGCGCCGAACCCACAGTCACGGTAATTGTGGCGTCCTCAAACCCAGCCTTGGAAGCGCGAACGGTAATCACGCCGCAAGGAACAATTTTGAAATCCGCCATGCCCTGCGACGGCGTAATTTGGGACGCGATGTCGCCAGACGCAGAGCTAATCTTCACTTCCGCGTCGAAGATGAGACTTTCCTGTGAATCCTTAACTTGCACGCGGAGTTCGCCGGGAGTGCAATCCTGAGCGAAAAGCCGAAGTCCGCAAACCGAGACGAACACCAACTTTGGCAAGGTCAAAACGGGTTTACTCAAGGCCAATTACACATCATAATCGGTTTTGCGGGACGGCCCAGGTTTTGAGTTCTCCCGAGTCGTCGAACGATAGAGGGAACGGCTCGCCAAGCACATCCAGGCTGCCGGGGCTTGCTTGAAGCAGGTTCTCTGTCACGGCGATTTCTCCTAGGTCGAGCGTGTTTCGAATCCAAATTGCGGTCACCTCAGCCGGGCA
>CAXSIG010000171.1:0-469 GCA_964237255.1 uncultured Bryobacteraceae bacterium | reverse complement strand
CGACCCACCATTTCGGACAGTAACCGAATTCCTTCCAGATCGTTCAGTGTGCAGTACGGAGAACGCATCACCGTGGTGTTCGAAGCCGCCTGAGCGTTCACCAAAGTGGTGGGCCAATCGATGGCCTCATAGAGACGCCGGGAGATCATGTCCGCCATGCCGATGCCGATAGCGTTTCCGTACGACTTCGGGCTTAATCGGCGCGCGAAGATTTTCAGGATCTTCGGCGCCCACGGCCACGGATTGACACTGCCATAGGGATGCCGGTTCACAATTTTGCTGTCCATTCCGGTGCCGCTGTACTGCTTACCGATTTCATCGACGATCAACAGGTCCGCATCGAACGGAAGACGGGCCATCCACGAACGCGCCAGTTCCAGAAGCGCCGGTTCGGTGCTTTCGATTTCGCCGGCCCGCATAGCGCAGAGGCGGCCGATCTCATGATTCGCGTCTTCCACGCCGCCGAGAC
>CAXSIG010000170.1:1251-9121 GCA_964237255.1 uncultured Bryobacteraceae bacterium | reverse complement strand
TTCGATGTAAACCGCATCCACGGTTCCCTCATGCGGAGCGCCTGCCCAGACAACCTGTTGGGGAACGATGCGGCAGGCGAGCGTTTGTGCTTCCGGTTTTGGGATGGGGATCGGTTGCTGCACCGGAGATTTCACAACTACCGGTTCCGGCGCTTTCTGTCTCATTCCGAAGAATGCCAACGCGCTCATGCCGCTTACAAACAGCACCGCCGCGATGGCCGCCTTCGCTCCGCTCATAAGAGCCGAGTGGCCGCCTTGGCGAAGTAAGTGAGGATGAAGTCGGCTCCGGCGCGCCGAATGGAGGTGAGGCTTTCGAGCATCGCGCGATCGTAATCGATCCAGCCGCGCTCGGCTGCCGCTACGATCATGGAGAACTCGCCGCTTACTTGATATGCCGCTAGCGGAACGTCGAAGCGTACGCGTGCCTCCCGGATCAAGTCGAGATACGCCATCGCGGGCTTGACCATGATCATGTCCGCGCCTTCTTCGAGATCGAATTCAATCTCGCGCATGGCTTCGCGCGCGTTTGCCGGGTCCATCTGGTAACTGCGACGGTCCCCGAACTGGGGAGCGGAATCGGCGGCTTCTCGAAACGGGCCGTAGAACACCGAGGCAAACTTCGCCGCATACGAAAGGATGGGCGTGTTGGGAAATCCGGCGGCATCGAGCGCGGTGCGGATGGCTTCAACACGTCCGTCCATCATGTCGGAAGGAGCGACGATGTCCGCTCCCGCCTTAGCATGACTGACTGCGGCGCGCGACAGCCAATCGAGCGTTGCATCGTTATCGACATCGTTGCCGACCACAAGTCCGCAATGGCCGTGACTGGTGTATTCGCAATTGCAGACATCGGTCATCACCAGCAGATTGGGCGTGGCGTTTTTCACCGCGCGCAAGGCACGCTGGACGATACCGTCATCAGCGTAGGCGCCCGAAGCTTGTTCATCCTTCGATTCGGGAAGTCCAAAGAGGATCACGCCGCCAAGACCCAACGCTTGTACTTCTTCGCATTCGACGACGAGTTCGTCAACGGACATTTGGTAGTTGCCGGGCATGGAGCCGATCTCACGTCGCACACCTTGGCCCGGACACACGAATAACGGCAGCACCATCTGCGACGGTTCCAAGCGCGTTTCGCGTACCAAGGCGCGCATTTGCGGGGACGCGCGCAGCCGTCTGGGGCGATGAATGGGAAATGGCATTCAGTTGCAGTTTACCTTGCGATCAACGGCGCTACGGCATGAATTGTAAAGCAATGATTAACCCGCTTGACAAGCCATTCCGGTTGATTAGAATAAAAACGATTAGCTGTTATGTGTGATCACCTCCGTACCGAAATGATCGCCCGCCGGGATGGGATCGACTACGTGGAGTGCCTGGAATGCAGGCAAGTTTTCGAGGCCGATGATCTGGAACCAATAGCGGTCGACGAAGACGACGAGTAGGCGGACCGCGCCAAAAATCCGGCTGTTAGCATAAACCGTATGTACGATCTTGCGGCGTTTCGCGCCCAAATGGACACGATTGCCGCGCGATTGGCGACGCGAGGGAACTACCACCTTCCGGTGGGGCAGTTTCGCGACTTGGACGCTCGGCGCAGGACTGCGATTCAGGAGGCGGAGGAGTTGCGGGCGAAGCGGAATGCGGCGTCGCAACAGATCGCGAAACTTCGGAAAGAAGGGCAGGATACAGCGGATGCGCAAGCGGAAGTTCGCGCCATGGGCGACCGCGCCGCTGTATTGGATAAAGAAGCCGGGGTGCTGGAGGAGGAGTACCGGGCACAGTTGTCCGGGATTCCGAATGTGCCGCAGGAATCGGTCCCTGTGGGTAAGGATGCCGAGGAGAATGTAGAGGTTCGTCGTTGGGGTGCGCCGAAGGAATTTGGATTTGCACCGCAGCCGCATTGGGACTTGGGACCGGCGCTGGGTATCTTGGATTTTGAGCGGGCGGCGAAAGTAACCGGCGCGCGATTCGCTTTTTATCTTGGGCTGGGGGCAAAGTTAGAACGCGCGCTTACCAGCTTCATGCTGGATGTACATACGCGTGAGCATGGTTATACCGAGATGCTTGCGCCGTTTGTGGTGAACTCCGCTAGCCTTTATGGAACAGGGAACTTACCTAAGTTCGGCGAGGACTTATTCAAACTGGAGGAGAGCGACTATTGGTTGATTCCTACGGCGGAAGTTCCAGTTACTAACTACTTCCGCGATGAGACGTTGGACAGCGGGCAGTTACCGATTTCGTTCTGTGCCGCGACGTCCTGCTTCCGGAGTGAGGCTGGGTCTTACGGGCGCGATGTGCGCGGCATTATTCGTCAACATCAGTTTCAGAAGGTGGAGTTAGTCAAGTTTACGACGCCGGAACAGAGCGACGCGGAGCATGAGAAGTTGACGGCCGACGCTGAGGATATTCTGCGTCGATTGGGGCTGCCGTTTCGGACCGTGGTTCTTTGTACGGGCGATATGGGGTTTTCGTCTTCGAAGACATTCGATATTGAGGTTTGGTTACCCGGGCAGAACGCGTATAAGGAGATTTCGTCCTGCAGTAACTTTCAGGCGTTTCAGGCGCGGCGGGCGAATATTCGGGTTAGGAATCCGTCGGCTAAAAAGTCTGAGCACTTGCACACGATCAATGGCAGTGGGTTGGCGGTCGGGCGGACTTGGGTTGCGATTGTTGAAAATTATCAGCAGGCGGATGGGAGTGTTGTGGTTCCGGAGGTGTTGCGGCCGTATATGGATGCCGAGGTGATCGCGAAGCCGTGCAAAGGCGTGTAGCACAGCTGCACGGCTCAGAAAGATCGACCATCTATTCGTAAATGTCGCGCCGGTAAGCGATGCGTGTCACATCGACGATCCCAGCTGTATCGTCGATGGAATGCTATACGATGGTCCCCGATGCGAGCGCCCGCAGTTCCGCTTCAACCTGACTAAGACTAAAGCGCGACTCACCTTCCCGATCGTCTGAAATGAGGCGGTCCTTAATATCTTCGCGTAGCAGGGACAAGGCGGTGTCGATAACTTCGTCTCGATTGTGAAAGGTCCCCGAAGCGACCGCGAGATCAACCATTCGCTGTTGCTCCATTGTCAGCTCAATCGTCACAGCCTCATTGTCCTTCAAAGTGGCGCATCAATTTTTACCGTTCCTTTTTGATATATACTCACCGGAACCGCGCGACGTTCGCGTGACTGGGAGTGACCTTGCCGACACATCGATTTACTTTGCTTGCCTCACTGCTTATGTTTGCGGCCATACCCGCCTTTGCTCAAAGCTCCGGCAGCGCCACCCTGCAAGGGCTGGTGAAAGATTCGACGGGCGCCCATTTGCCCCGCGCCCCTGTTACTGCCACCCACATCGAGACCGGCATCAAGGCGACTACGCGTTCCAATGCCGATGGCCATTATATTTTCCCGCCTACGCAGATCGGGCAGTATCTGGTGCGATGTGAATTTCCAGGCATGAAAGCATGGGAGCGGAAGGTACAACTCGAAACCGGGGCCACGGTGGATATCGATCCGGTACTGACTATCGGGGACGTCAACCAGACAGTGGAAGTGTCGGCCGAGATTCCTCTGGTCACCACGACGGAACCAACTGACGCCACGACGCTCGATCAAAAGCGCATTAAAGAATTGCCGATTAACGGGCGCGATCTGAACACTTTGATTCAGGACGTCACGCCGGGGATTGAGTACGGCGGCAATGTGAACGATGGAGCGCGGGTCGGCGGACTACTCGCTTATGCCGCCACCTATTCGCAGGACGGCGCGTCGGCGAATAATCGGGAGTTCGGTGGGTCGACTGGTTTGCAAGGACTGGAATCGATCGGCGAGGTCCGGATTGAAACCAGTACGGGCAACGCGAAGTCGTCGAGTCCGGCTTCCATTATTGTGTCAACCCGTAGCGGAACGAATCGCTACACGACCTCGCTTTATGAGACGGCGCGGAATAATTGCTGCGGCGTGGCGAAGCACCGTCAGGATGTGAATCCGAATGGCACGCCGTTCCAGCTTCCCAAACTGATTCGCAATGAGTACGGCGGATCTTTCGGGGGGCCGGTGCTGCTGCCTTCTTTCGGCTTGAACGGGAAGAAGTTCTACAACGGGCACAACCGCACGTTCTTCTTTGTGTCGCGCGAGCAAGTGGCATTGCGGCAGGGTCTAACCTATTCGTTCTCCGTGCCGACAGTGGCGCAGAGGCAGGGAAACTTTTCCGGCTTGGAGACGAATACTGGATTGCCGATCACGATCTACGATCCGAAATCGGGGGAGATCCAAACTCTGGCGCGCGGCCCGGTTACAGTACGCACGCCGTTTCCGAATAACGTGATTCCTCCGAGTCGTGAGAGTCCACTAGCGAAGTATATCTACGGCATTACACCGCTGCCTACCGACATCACGGAGCCGAATATTGCGCCGAACTTGAAGTACGCGATTGGGAACAGCAGCCTGCCGAATGCGAACGATAATCCGACCACCATTCGGGTGGACCATCGCCTTACCGACAAGGACAACTTCTTTGCCAAAGCCAATTGGGACACACGCCTTTCGTATTTCCTGGGCACCACCAGCCTGAGCAGTCTTTATGTTCCGACCACCGGCGGAGAGGCGAATGTCACTTACCTGCCGATGCAAGCCTGGGCGGGCGCCCTGAGCGAAACACATGTATTCAGTTCCACCTTCTTTGTCGAGACTCTGCTGAACAAGACGTGGCAGACGACGAAGACCATCAACGCCGCGCCGGAGATGCAGAAGAACTGGGCCGCGCAGCTCGGATTGCCAAATCCGTTTGGACAGATTGGGTGGCCGAACATCCAGACCGTGGGAACGAACTTCGCACAGTACATCGAGGGCGATAACCGGCGTTTCCTGAGCAGCGCAATCTCAAATCTGCAGCAGAATTATTCGTGGATCAAAAAGAACCATACTATTGCGTTCGGTGGTGGATTCCACGATGAGGTCGAGCGGCTTCAACCGGATCAGGGGAACATATCGGGGACGGCCACGTTTAACAGTCTTGCCACGGCACTAGAAAGCACGACCGCGGGATCGACCTCGGCTCCATCGGCGGTTGGGAACACGGGGTTCGATGCGGCGAACTTCTTTCTCGGCGAGGCGGCGACTTATAGCGTTTATCTTTCGCGCGGTGTGATGAAGATCGGGCAGAGGAACGGGTTTCTGTATGCGCAGGATAACTGGCGCGTCAATGGTCGACTTACGCTGACTCCGGGATTGCGCTGGGACATGAATCCCGCTTGGAAGGATTACAACGACCTACTGAATACCTTCGACGTTACGAATCACGCGGTGGTTCTGGCAGAGCCGACCGACTACTATATCGCCCATGGCGCCACTACCGCTCAGGTGGTCAATAACTTCACGCGGGTTAATGTGAAGTTCGAAACCGCGCAACAGTTAGGAATATCGAACAACTTTCTTCCCAACAACTGGAAGGATTTCGGGCCGCGAATGGGAGCGGCGTACCGGTTTCTGAACGGAAGGAAAGCTTTCGTTCTGCGGGGCGGATACGGATTGTATATTTCGGGGTTGCCGATTCGGACGCTTCTGGCACAATTTTCGAGTCAGCTGCCGTTTAAAGCCACGTTCCAGTACAACCCGAATAATACGGCTTATAGTCCAGACGGGACCAGTAACTACTTACTGACGCACACAACCGATATTGTTGCCGGGCTGAATACTTCAAACATCGTGGACGTTACGAACCCTAATACGTTGGGCGTGGGACAGAGCATCACGGCGCTGGCTCCGAATTTACCGAGCACCAAGATTCAGGAGTGGAATGCGGAAATCGAGAAACAGCTTACCGACAGCCTTGTGTTGCGGTTCAAGTTCAATGGCAAGCATGGCTCGAATTTAGATCAATTGGATAACATCAATCCTCAACAGAGCGATTACCTGTACTACAGTTCGACATTACAGCCGACTCCGACCGGCACGCTGTCTTCGGTAGCACGACGATCTTACGATCAGAACGCTTATACGACCGTTAATTTTCTTTCCAAGACGGGATTGAGTAATTCCATCTTGCTGACAGCGGAGATCGAGAAACGATTCAGCCGAGGTCTTCAATTTCAGGCGTTTTACGCGATGACAAATGCCTACCGGTTGGCGGGAAATTCGTTCCGGGACGGCTTGGGCACGACACCCGCGCAATTTGCTCCGGGAAGTGTTCCCACCGATCCGGAAGCTTTGAACCGATTCCTGAACTATCAGCGTGATACGGGCGTGCCGAAACATCGCGTCCGCTGGAATTGGATCTACGAACTTCCCGTGGGACATAACCGTACGTGGGGCCGCAATGCTTCGAAGTGGCTGAACGCAGCCATTGGGGGTTGGACATTGACCGGCAACGGAACCGTTGTCAGCACGTGGTTCGCGTTGGATGCGGCCGATTGGAACTTCACGGGCGCTCCTGTGCAGGTCTTTGGAACCAAGTATCCGATTGAGGATTGCACGGCGACGCCGGCTAGTGCGAAGACCGCAGCCGAGGCGCGATGCTACGCCGGATATTACTACTGGAACGGTTACATTTCGTCGAATCGGATCAACAGCGTCAACGCGAATGGCATTCCGAATGGCTACGAAGGCATTCCGGCAGGAATCAAGCAGGCGGTTACTCCGTTGGTTCCGTATGGAACGCCTGGGGCGTTGACCGGCGATTACGATACGAACGTGGTTTACATCCCGTTGAAGAACGGCGTCAATCAGCGGGTTACGTATGACACGGGGTTGAATCCGTTCCGGAATCAGTATCGGTTGGGGCCGTTTAACTGGGTGATGGATGCCTCGTTGCGGAAGACGTTCCGATTCACTGAAAAGGCGAATTTGCGCGTGGCGTTCGATGTGTTCAACGTTCTGAATAATCAGGGTTTGAATACGCCGGGGACGAATGGAATTGTCACGTTGCAAAATTCGTTTAATCCGTTTGGGTTTCAGCCGCGACAGGTGCAGGGGAGCTTCCGGCTGGAGTTTTGAACAGCTTTCAAGGGTGGGATCTGTCAAGAGCAGATAATGTAGGCGTGAGCGTGGACTGGAGCGAGTCGCCCGACGTTGAGATTATAGAAGGCAAGGTTTCAGGCAAGACTCTGCTTCGAAACTCCCGAATTCCCGCTGATATGCTCGTTGGTTATTACGAAAGTCTGTTACGTTGCGGCATGAAGCCTGACGTGGCCTTCGCCGACACGAATGAAAGTTATCCGGGGCGGGAACTGATCGTCTGAAACGCATTCTCGAATATAGTCGGGCTCACCAGCCAGAACATCAGCTTTGATAGTGCTGCTTGACGAGAACCTTCCCCATAATCTCCGGCACGTTCTTCCGGGTCACAGCGTCACAACAGTGTTTTACCGAGGCTGGAGCGGTCGAAAAAATGGTGACTTAATCGCTCTTTGCGAGAGAGGCCGCATTGATGTAATGGTAACGGCAGAGCAAGGGATCGCTTACCAACAAAACCTGAAAGATCTTCATCTCGCACTGGTTGTTCTCCCGACGAATAACCCCGATGTACTTGAAGCGATCGCTGAGAGAATCCGTAATGCTGTGGAGGATGCTACTCCGGGGAGCTATCAATTCGTACGGCCAGCGAATTAGTCGCAGGCGGTTAGACTGAATGGATGCTGGTAATTGGGTCGCGGGGGTCGGCGCTTGCTTTATGGCAAGCTAACTACGTCCAGCATCATCTGTCTTTGGCTGGGATCGATTGTCGCATCGAAGTGATCAAGACAACCGGGGATCGCATGCAGACGGAATCCATCTCTGCGCTGGGGAGCAAAGGCGTTTTTACTCAGGAGATTGAGGACGCAATGCTCGAGGGGCGAGTCGATCTGGCGGTCCATAGCTTGAAAGATTTGACC
>CAXSIG010000170.1:0-1241 GCA_964237255.1 uncultured Bryobacteraceae bacterium | reverse complement strand
ACGCCATGGTGGGGCGGCGACTGCATGAGCTGCGTCATGGGGCGCGGGTGGGGACTAGCTCCGTGCGGCGGGCGGCGCAGCTACTGGCACTTCGGCCGGATCTGGAAGTGTTGCCGATTCGGGGAAACGTCGACACTCGGTTGCGCAAGCTGGAATCGGGCGAGTTCGATGCAATCATGTTGGCGGCTGCGGGGCTGCATCGGCTTGGCTTGGCAGAAAAGATCGCGGAGACGCTCCCGGTGGATGTGATGTGTCCCGCACCGGGACAAGGTGCGTTGGGGATCGAAACGGCTTATGAGGGCCAGGGGCGCGAAGCTGCTCGCGTATTGAATCACGAACCGACGTGGACTGCTGTTACGGCGGAACGCGCGGTACTTGCCGCTTTGGGGGGCGGGTGTCAACTGCCCGCTGGCGCAATTGCCCAAGTGGACGGCGAGCGGGTTCGACTCTCGGCGCTGGTCGCTTCTGGCGACGGGCGGGAGATCGTACGTTTCGAGGATAGCGGGACGGATGCGCTTGCGCTTGGGACATTCGTGGGCAATCGGCTTCTGGAACGTGGCGGGCGGCGATTGCTGGACGATGCTTACGCAGAGTCCCGGTAAGGTTTACCTAGTCGGCGCGGGTCCGGGCGATCCGGAACTGCTTACACTAAAAGCGCATCGCTGTTTGCAAAGGGCGGATGCCGTTTTGTATGACAATCTGGCGAACCTGGCTTTGCTCTCGATTGCGCCCGCTGGGGCGGAGCGCGTTTATGTAGGTAAGAAGCGCGCCGCGCATGCGTTTCCTCAGGAAGAAATTGAGCGCATGTTGGTGGAGCGCGCGCGCCGCGGGCAAACCGTGGTGCGGCTAAAGGGCGGCGACCCATTCATTTTTGGGAGGGGCGGGGAAGAGGCGGAGGCTCTGGCCGAAGCTGGAGTTCGATTCGAAGTGGTGCCGGGGGTCGCTTCTTTTTCGGGGTTGGCCGCGTATGCGGGAATTCCGCTCACTCATCGGGAACATTCGTCGTCGGTAACGGTGGTGACGGGGCATGAGCCGGAGCGCACCGATTGGGGTCGCGTAGCATTTGCGGACACGCTGGTGATTCTGATGGGGCTGACGAATTTCAGCAGCATCGCTGGACTGTTAATCAGGGCAGGCCGCTCGCCGGATACTCCAGCAGCCATTGTGCGTTGGGCGACTCGGCCGGATACGCGCCCGCGCCCGTCGTGCTGAACTATACTGGCAACGGCGGCAACATCTTC
>CAXSIG010000169.1:7853-9132 GCA_964237255.1 uncultured Bryobacteraceae bacterium | reverse complement strand
TGTGCCCTTCGCCGTGACCGGGAGCACCTTGCACTAACGGGGTATGCGGTGCTGTACCGGGACGTTGCGAGGCTTGGGGAATGCAGTCGATATCAGAGCCAAGCGAGATGACCGGCTTACCATGGCCCCACGTCGCGACCCAGGCAGTGGGTACACCGGCTACCCCGCGCTCCACCTTGAAACCTTCTTTTTCAAGGATGCCGCTGAGGTATTTGGAAGTTTCGAATTCCTGGAAGCCAAGCTCGCCATAGCTGAAGACCTGATCCACCATGACTTGGATTTGCTTCGCGCGGGCATCGATGTCGCCGAGGAGATCGGACTGAAGAGCGGCTTTATTCTGGCCAAGGAGCGCGGCCGGAACCAGCAGAGTGAGGAGAACTGGGGTGCGCATACGGTTTCCGATCAGGATAGCCGATTTAGAACTGAGATACTTTTCCCATGCCGGCCTCGCACTTATTAACCGCGCTCCTGGGATGTGGTCCGGCAAATTTTATATTGGGAAATAATCTCGCGATCGTTCAGAACAACTACTACAGCGTAAACACTCCAGGTCGGCCCGCGACGGTCGGCGGAGTCGCCAATAATCGGCCTTCGATTCAAGTCGCGGCGGAGTGACGGCGTGAAGTCTTACCTGCTTTCCTTACCCGAGCGCGTGGTCCGATCGCTCAGCGCGCTTGCCGGAGGATTGGTTCGTGAATTGGGCAACGCGACACTTCCGGTGGCGGTGCGGCGAACCAGTTTGTATCGAAACATGGTGGACTTGACGCTCCGTTACCTGATTGAGCAGGTGGGGCAGGTGGAAGGCGTGTACCCCAAGGCGGAGGAGTTGGCGCAAGACTTCGTTCTTCGCCGTGCCGCCGGGCATGGTGTTGGATGGGCCGCGATGTTTGCCTTCCGCGCCTCGCCAGTTTGGATTACGGCCGCACTGGCCGACCTTTCGGGAACAGGCCGCTACTTGATTCATGAAATCGCGGACACACTGCGTAAAGAAGGATTGCTGGAGCAGGAGACTCGCTTCGAAACGGTTGACCAGTTACTCGATGGGCTGGAACGTTGCAGCGAACAGATGACGCATGTTCTCAACGCGCCGCCATTACGAGTCGCTGAACTGCGCGAGGAATGGCACACGTTCCGCGATGAAGTGCGACGACTTCCCACACCACATTTACCCGCCGCATTTCTACCAGAGGAATTTTGGAGTAGGCTTCGAGACGAGGCGAACCGGCAGGACAGACCGATCTTGGCCCTCGCCGGAGCCATGACTCTGGCGAATTTGAAG
>CAXSIG010000169.1:0-7843 GCA_964237255.1 uncultured Bryobacteraceae bacterium | reverse complement strand
GGCAATGCGTCTACGCTCGGTATCTACAAAACGAGTGAAATTCTAGCGGGTGCGGTTTTGAACCACTACTTCGACCTGTTACGCGAAATTCGTGAAGAAGGATTCGGGGCCTGGTGGTCGCGCGAGTTTCGTCCGTATCTGCGAGCTGCCGCGGCACAGTTTTCAAAAGAGAAAGCGAGCGGACAATCGCTTCCGTAAGGTTCTGCTCACTATGGCTAAATGGGTGGCGTACGACTTGCCTTACCTATCGGCATGTCAAGCCTGCAGGATTCCAAACTGATCGACCCAAAGGGTGCAGAACCTAAGCCGCCGTTCCCGAAAAAGACTATAGAATTGCCCGGTCTTGAAAGTGAGATGCCGCTTGAAGCGGATCACGGCGAGGAAACGTACCGGGGCTCAGGTCGCTTGCAAGGCCGCCGCGCCCTGATCACTGGTGGGGATAGCGGGATTGGCCGAGCGGTCGCAATCGCGTTCGCGCGAGAGGGTGCGGATGTTGCAATCAGCTGTCTTCCGGAGGAAGCGGGTGATGCGGCGGAGACGGAGCGTTGGGTGAGACAGGCGGGCGTGAAAGCGTTAGTGCTGCCCGGCGATATCCAAGTGGAAAAACACTGTGACTATTTGATCCAGCAAACCGTGAACGGATTCGGTTCCATCGACATCCTGGTAAACAATGCGGCGTTTCAAATCACGCACGAATCCATTGACGAATTCACGGCTGAAGAATTCGACCGAACGTTCCGAACAAACGTGTACGCCATGTTTTTTCTTTCGCGAGCGGCGATGCGTGTGATGAAACCGGGAAGCGTGATTCTGAATACCACGTCGATTCAGGCATTTGTTCCGAGTCCGAACCTGCTCTCCTATTCGCCTACGAAAGCCGCGATCGCCAACTTCACGAAGGGCTTGGCTCAGACGGCGATCGCGAAAGGCATTCGCGTGAATGGAGTGGCGCCTGGCCCTGTTTGGACACCGCTGATTCCTTCTACCATGCCTGCCGATAAAGTCGCGGAATTCGGGAAGACGGCGCTGTTCGAGCGTCCCGCGCAGCCTGTGGAACTCGCTCCCCTCTACGTGTTTCTCGCGTCGAATGAGGCGCGGTACGTCACTGGTGAAATCTATGGCGCGACTGGCGGCAAGATGCCGCTATAGATTAATTGCCTGCGAGAGCTTTTTCGATGGCCGACGTGACTTCCGGTGAATCGGGAGTTACGTTCGGCTCAAAGCGGGAGATGACATTACCCTGGCGATCTACCAGGAACTTTGTAAAATTCCATTTGATGTCGCCAGCAGTTTTGGGATTAGCAGCCTTAGTCAGGTACTGGTAAAGACTTGCTTGATCGGAGCCTTTTACCGAAATTTTAGAGAACATCGGGAACGTCACCGAGTACTTGCGCGAGCAGAACGTCTTGATGTCTTCGTTCGTTCCGGGCTCCTGCGCGCCAAAGTTGTTCGCGGGAAATCCCATCACCACCAGACCCTTGCTCTTGTACTTCTCGTAGAGCGCTTCCAGGCCGGTATACTGCGGCGTGTAACCACACTGGCTGGCGACGTTCACCATGAGAAGCACCTTGCCGGAGTAGTCGGCCAGGTTCACGGCCTGGTTATCGATGGAGGCAACCTTAAAGTTGTACAGTGCGGAAGCGCCAAACATAGTTCCTGTCAGAATCGTTGCGATAGTCGCAACCGTAGGGAAAAGCGGTAATCGCATTAGCATTTAGGATATCCGATCCTAAAGTTTCTTTTCCACGCTACCGATTTAGTTATTGTGCCAGGCAAGATGATGCGGGTTGTGTCGGAGGCTCGGGCCGGAAACGGCTGGAGGGCACGCTCGCCTTGCCTCGGCGCTGTCATAGTTCGATACAGCCGTCTCTCATATGAACGGTGCGGTCGCCGAACGCGGCCGCTTCCGGGTTATGGGTGATCATCAAAATTGTCTGCCCTAGGCGTCGATTCACATCGCGGAGCAAGGCGAGTACCGCGTCGGAGTTCTTTGAATCAAGGTTGCCGGTAGGTTCGTCGGCCAGCACAATTGCCGGCTTATTCACCAACGCGCGTGCCAGCGCAACACGCTGCTGCTCCCCTCCGGACAGGGCATTCGGTTTGTGGTGAAGCCGGTGGGCGATGCCTAGAAGTTCAAGGATATTTGTAAATTCTTTTTCATCTGCGGCAGTGCGGGTAACCGCGTCTCCCGCTAGGCTTCTGGCAACGGCAATATTGTCTTGCGCCGTTAAGGTGGGCAATAAGTTGAACTTTTGAAAAACAAAACCAACCGTGGTTTGCCGAAGTTTCGTGCGGTCGGTGTCGGACATGGAGCTTAGGTTCTTTCCTGCGATGTGAACGGTACCGCTGGACGGCGGCGTGAGTGCACCGACAATGTGAAACAGCGTCGATTTGCCTGACCCCGATGGCCCCACGACACTGAGGAATTCTCCCGTCGGAACATCCAGGTCCACTCCGCGCAACGCTTCGACGTCTACCTGTCCAACACGGTAGATTTTACGCAAGCCGCGGATGGCGATGATCGGCTCAATCATAAGCGAGAGACTTGATGGGATCTTGCCGGGCTGCCGACAAACCGGGATACAACGCTCCCAGCAGAGCAGCGCCAAGCGCAATCAATCCAGCCCAGGGCCACCAACCCACGACGATGGCTTGCGGCAAGGATGACGGTACAAACACATGCAGTACCCAACGCGTAACAAAGCTGAGGATAATTCCGAGAATCGTCCCGCCGATTCCCATGAGGAGCGCCTCTGCCAGTATCGTTTGTAAGACGAAACTTTTCGAAGCGCCGATCGCTTTCAGGATGCCGATTTCCCGCGTCCGTTGGAGCACGGCCATATACATGGAGAGACACACCACTGCGAAAGCAATCAAAACCGCAATTCCGATAATGACGGAAATAAACGTGTTCAACGCCGGCACATTGTTGACTGATGTAAGAGCGATAAAATCCTTCATCGAAAAAACGGGATAGTCTTTAAGCCAGGCTTTCAGCTTGATGATCAACGGATCGATGTTCGATTCACTATCCACTTTCAGATAGATCACGCTCAGCTTGTTGGGCGTACTGTATAAATCCTGAAGCACGGGTCGCTGAACGAAGATATGGGAAAGCTTGCCCGGCTCCACGATTCCCACGACGTTCCAATCTCGATTGACCAGCCGCACTTTCATGCCCGCATGCGCGCCTTTCTGCTCTGCATAATAGCGGTCGAAAATAATGTCGTCCGGACCGCGAAACGGTTGGCCTTCGACGAAATCGAATCCACCGCTCATTTTCTGAAAATCGTTGTAGTCGATTCCTGTTACCGTCTCAAACAGCCCGCCCGCAGACTGGTTGACCGTGCCGGTAGCCCGTATCACATGCGGATACTCGGCGAGTTTGGCCACCAACTGCTCTGGAATTGTGGCTCCGCTGAAACTCATGATGTTGCTGTTCGGCGGACGAATGACGATATCCGCCCCGACTCCGCTCGCGCGGCGCTTTGAATCATTGATCAAGCCATCGCTAAGGCCAACCAGAATTAAGATCAGCGTGACTGGAACGCCAATAAGAAGGATACTGAGCAGCGTCGGCATTGGCCGATGCCGGACGTTCTCAATCATCAGCTTTGCGATCACTTCGGGGGGGTCCCGCCGATCACTTGCAATTCCGTACCCTCGGGACGCGACAGCAAGAACTTCGAATCCGCGATCGGTTTGTTCATCTCCAGCTTCTCGACAACCATCGACAATCCGTAATCGTCTTTAGGACGAGTAATTTCGATTTTAGACGCGAACCGCACGTTCTCATAAACCTTATAGTCCGCGTACCTGGTCAGGCTCACAATATCAGCGGTTTCGTCGTACTCCCGTTGCTCCGTGATTTGCAGGTTAACGCGGTCGAATGTGATTCGGCGGTGCGCGTAGATGTCTTCTCCGATTTTCCGAATCACGGCCAATTGGTAATAGGAGCCGTTCTCGGTCGTATCATCGGCTAGCAGGGTGAGCTCGTTCTTAGTATCCACGGGTTGCACCAGCAGGGCCGACAGGAATGTCTGGGGACGAATATTTTCGAATTTGTTCTTCGAATTACCTGGGGCGTCATTCTGCCCTTCGATGAATTTCTTCTGGACAACTAAGCTCACTTTAAATTCGCTGCCGTCGGATACCATGTGAAACGCCGTGGAACGAACCACCGGCACAAGACCCACCACCCGAACGTAGCCAGGCTTCTTGAAATCGATAAAGGCGTTGATGTCCGAATAGTCTTTAATCTGCCCTTTGTAAACACTGCCAAGCGACGCCTGAAGATCGACCGTGGCGCTGAGCGTTTGAACCGAATCGTAAGCGTCCGCGGTGCGCTTAATCAGTTCCGCTTTAGTTGCCGTAAGCAACGCTGCGGACCCCGGATGTGGGCCTCGTGAAATAGGCCGGAGATGGGACAAGCAGGAACTGAGGGAAACGGCCGCGAGGGGTAACGCTAAAAACGCCCCTAAGCGGCGAAGCGAACACATCATTACATTCTAAGATGTTGGTGGTAATCTAAAGGAGTCAGTCGGCTGTAATGTTGGGCCTGTGGCGCAGTTGGGAGCGCGCTTCCATGGCATGGAAGAGGTCGAGAGTTCGAATCCCTTCAGGTCCACCAAGATACTCGAATTTAGTTCATCCTAATTCAACTGATTCACTTCGTCTCTTAAGATCCTCTGGCTTCGCTTCTACAGCGTAGAGCTCCTCGGCGTTTCGCCGAGATCGTGTAACGCGCGCTCACCCATCTGAAAGCCGGCGACGGCAAAAACGCCGCTGAACACCAACCGGTAATCCGAATTGCAATTCGGACCGTATTTAGTTTATTGCTACGCTTGTGAAAACCGTGCTACCAAAACTAAGCCCGATTCTTCCTTACATTTTGTCTTTTTTGCTGGTCAGTATGCTGAGCGCGCATGATCTTTATCTATTGCCCGACTTGTTTCATCCATCGAAGGGGACCATTCTCAAGATCGCGTTCCATAACGGAGACTCGTTCCCGGAAAGCGAAGCTGCCCCAAAAGTGGAGCGGCTGCTGGAAGCGCAAATCTCCGGTCAGAGCGGCAAGTCTCCGATCGAAAACATGCGCGTCGCTGGCAAGGAGACGCTTGGCGCTGCACAAGTTTTCGGACAGGGAAACTTCCTTCTCTCCGTTCACACGGTTTCTAATTTCATCGAGCTTGCGCCCGACAAATTCCTTTCTTACCTCAAGGAGGAAGGTCTGGTTGAAGTTGTCGATTGGCGGAGCCGGCATTCAGAAATGGGTAAGCCCGGCCGCGAACGATACACCAAGTTTGCAAAATCGTTGGTGCTCTCCGGTGCAGCCGACGATTTCTATAAACATTCCCTTGGCTTTCCGATTGAGATTATTCCTCTAAGCGATCCTTCCACCGTTCATGCCGGTGGCTCGCTGCCGGTGCGCGTCGTATTCCATGGCAAGCCGGCCGCGGCTCTTCAAGTGGAAGCTGCGTGGGCATCGGGCGATCAGAGAAAAACCGTTGTGATCGGGAGAACAGGCGTGGACGGTTCCATTGTCGTTCCTATTACCCACGCCGGCAAATGGCGATTGCATAGCCTTAAAATGATGCGCTGCGCAGAACCCGCGGTGGCGGACTGGGAGAGTTCGTGGGCCAGCTTGACATTCGAAATTCAATAATCGAATGGAAAAGTCTTTGTCTGTCGTCTCGTTTCTCAGGCTAATTCAGGATCGCGGCGCACCCAGCTTCGATATCCGGCATACCTTAACGAGTGCGCTGACTTATGCGATCCCCTCTCCCGCCACAGGCATCGGGCATTCGATTCTCGGGGGCTTTGCGCTCGACAGCTTTCTCCGTTCCAGGTCAGCGCGTCCCGTCAATATTCTCACTGGACGCGATCCTCTTGGCCTCGGCTTACTACGGTAACCAGACCGGACGTAATTGGTGGCATACCTCTTTATGTAACTGACGCGAATATACCTGGCGGAAAACGACTGAATCCCGCGGCATTCGATGGAGCCTCTCCGGTGGCGAACTTGCGCCACGGCACGCTTGGCAGGAATGTGTTGCGCGGCTTCGCCGCCAGGCAGGTAGATGTGTCTGTACGTCGAAACTTTCGTTTGACGGAGCGGGCCAGCCTTCAGGTCCGCGTCGATGTATTCAAACCTACTGAATCATCCCAGTTTCGATAATCCCGTCGCGGTACTCACCGATCCCAATTGGCAGTTAGCCGCGAAGATCGTGTTCTAGCCGAAATTCATTTGCTAGTTATGATTCGGGGACGTGTTGCGGCATTTCTACTCCGTCACTCATCGGAAGTTTCCGACACTCTTGCTGCTGTCAACGGTGTGCCCCCGCACCGAACTCTAGTCAAAGTTTATACGCGCAAGTAGGGCCGCTTTTCAAGAAGGGCGCTCACCGCCAAGGCCGCGAACAAGGTGAACAGCCAGTCGACGGAATACGAGTGCTTGGGCGCTACGTGCACCAGATAATTCGGGAGTGGCACCACAAGCAACACCACCGCGGTCACCCAAGCGCTCACTAATCCGGCACGCCACGCGATATAGAGTCCAAAGAACGCCAGAGCGGTCCGCAGCCAAAGGATCACAGTTTTCGGTAGATGCTCCCGGTCGGGATAAAACCAGAACAGTCCGAATCGGTCGAGAGTCAATTCGGCAAATTTGGCCGGGTGCGAAATCATCCAATTCTTTGCCTCCGTTATGAGTCGCTTGTTGTACTCCACCTCGCCTAACTGAGCCACTTTCTTCGCTTCGGTGACGGATTGCAAGGGATGATACAGGTGATAAACCCCGCTTCTGAAATTAACGCCTTCCCGAGCCACGGCGTCATTATTATTTGATAAACGCAGTTCAATCCCTGTGTTCGTACGGCCCGGAACAAACGCCCTGAATGCCCGCCAGTTCCTCAGAATCCAGGGACTGAGGACGAGAGCGGTCAGGCTAATGGCTACCGCGCCGAAGGTCAAGTATCGGCGCAACCTCGCATGTTTAGCGATGAATACACCGCACAATAAGAAGGCCGCGTATAGTGGGGCATAGGTCCAAGAGAACAATAGAGTAAAGCCCCAGCCCAAGCCATTTGCAACGGCTTCTGGAACGGTAAAGGAACGCCGCCTCCACGTCTGGATGGTGATCACCGAAACGAGCATCAAGCCAAGAGCTGCCCAGTTGCTCTCCCAATCCCCCTGCGTCTCCGTAACAAATTTGAGCGGCAACAGGGATGCTGCGAATCCAGCAAGGATTCCCGCCAGTCTCCCGAATCCGAACTGCGCGGCAACCAGCGGCATCAGCGCGCACTGAACTGCGGTTACCGCGCAGGCAATCATCTCTTTGACAACTTCGCCGCGGACGCCTGTTCCAAAAACATGGAAGATTAAGGCGAGCACCACCGTATATCCAGGAGAAACGTGGGCCGTAGGGCCAGTTGGAATTGCGTACGGATTTCCATAAACTCCCGTGAATGACAGCGAGAGAGCAGTCCGTTCCAGCTCAAAGCGTTCAACTTTCAAATATTGGTGCGATACCACCACGCCCGCGGCGCGCATCAGGAATGCGATGGCGAAGAACAAAAAGAACCAATGGTGTGTGCGTAAGCCGGTCAAGAGATCACGAACGGTCTTCATTGGCACACGTGTTTACAGCTGAAAGACATCCTAAACACTTGCGTCAGTTCGGCTCCCATCCAAATATACTCAAACCATCGAAGTCTTCGAGTAGGGAACCCTGGTACCATCGATCTGCCATTCTCTCACTAAATGTATAACTACTCTGTCCAGGATGCACTAGCCGTCTTGGTGGCGTTTGCGCTCTTTCCAGCCATTCTCGTCGCGCCCGGCT
>CAXSIG010000168.1:4066-9184 GCA_964237255.1 uncultured Bryobacteraceae bacterium | reverse complement strand
CAAACCGCTTTCCCCAGCAGAATCAGAGAGCTAGCAGTAGAGTTTTCTAAGGAATCCCGCCATCAGTGTGACTTTCAGATTGCCGATCGCGTCCAGCGCCATTTCGGCAACCGGCTTCTGCAGTCCACCGATCAGCGCGCCTTTCCAATCTTCTTCATAATCTCCGGATAGATGCGTGTGCGCGTCGATGAATCCGGGCATCAGCGTGGCGTCACCCAAGTCCACGGTTTGCGCGTCGGCGGGAATCACCGCCCCGGCTCCGACACCGGAAATCTTGCCGTCCACCACTACGACCAGCCCCGGAGAGATTACGCCATCCGAGTTGCCGATGAACATCCTCGCCGCCTTCAGCACCAAGGGGCGGGGTGGAGGAGCCGCCCCGAACACAACTGCCGCCGCCAGAAGATGAGGAAGAAGACGCATAGAACGCTATTATGCCTAAGTCGTGATCCTTCGTTGCGAAGACCTTCGGAAGACGTACCAATCGGGTGACAAGTCGCTCACCGTGTTCGACAATCTGAACCTCTCAATAATGCGTGGAGAACTGGTCGCTATCGTCGGCGAATCAGGCTGCGGCAAGTCCACGCTATTGCACCTTCTCGGTGGCCTGGACCGCGCGACCTCCGGACGAATTTTATTCGAAGACGCTGATATTGCCGGTTACACGAACGAACAACTGGCCGATTATCGCAACCGGAGCGTCGGCTTCGTGTGGCAGATCCACTACCTGCTACCGGAGTTTACAGCGGCCGAAAATGTGGCCATGCCCTTACGTATTCGCGGCGCCTCGGCGGCTGAAACCGATGCTGCAGCCCTGCGCAGCCTGGCCGATGTTGGACTCGCCGACCGCGCGCACCATCGGTCGGGAGAATTATCCGGGGGCGAACAGCAACGCGTGGTTTTGGCCCGCGCGCTTGCCGCGTCACCCGCGCTGCTCCTTGCCGACGAACCAACCGGCAACCTGGACACCGCAACCGGAGAACGCGTCTTCGACCTGATTGGCGAGGTCGGGCGCTCTCGAAATCTCACAACAGTTTTAGTAACTCACAACCCGGCGTTCGCCGCCCGCTGCGACCGCGTACTCCGGTTAGAGGACGGAAAACTGCACCCCTAACGTCCGGTCCAAACCGGAGCCAGCCAGGCAATTGGCTTCGAAGCGTCCGCGCCAGGAGCGTCTCCACCTCCAGCGTTCCACACCCGAACAAAGAAATACCGACTCGTTTCGTCGTGGACTGTCGGTGTCCAAGTTACGGAGTAGGAGGGCTTGGAAACCTGATAACTCTTAGCCACTGCGCCCCCATCTTTCACGATGTCGATCTTCGTTATCTTGTCGTTCGGATTACCGGTATCAGGATCCTTTATGTCGATCGCGAAACGGAAATCCTTCGGAGCCGCTAAAGTCGATCCCATGATTTGGCCGTTCACGGAATATCGGCATTGAATGTTGTTATCGAGAGAAGCATAAGTGCGGCGTTGCTTCATGGCTACCAAAATGGCCTGTCTGGTTTTCGAAGTAGCCAGAACGAACGTGCGCGACTTCTGTGCCGAAATCCCAGTCAGCCCGTGATTGTCGTTGCCGGCAACGGGTGAAACTTTCCATCCTTTATCGAGTGCCGCAAGGAAGCCTTCATAGTGAATGGTCTTGTTGGAGTTGATTACCTCCAGCATGGTGAGGACATCGGTCGCGCCAGGCGTCCGCCCGGAAAAGTCGCCATACTGATGCGCATCGGGATGATTGAAGCTGGCCACGACCGGACCCGGCCCGGACGGTTTCGTTGTTTCCAGCCATCGGTAGAAAACTGGAAGATCCACGCCCGGCAATAGTGCATTCAGCATGTCGTCGGAATTTATCACGTTGATATGTCCGGTGCCGCCCGGACCGTCGTTCTCTGAATACTCGAAACCGGTAATCGCGACGAAGTCTTTGTCCGTGGCGGTCACCGCCGCTTGTTTCGAAGCGGCCCATGCCGGGTTTGTTGCCGAAATTGGGCTAAAGACAGCTTCCTGCGAGTGATCGGAAACAACGTAGAAATCGAAACCGTTAGCCTTTGCCTTGGCAAAGTGGACGGCGGGCAAATCTTGGAACTTCTCCCAATTGGGCTTGACGATCATGTCGGGAGAAGGCAGCTGAAATCCGTTGATGACATACATCGAATAACAGCCGGTCGCGCTTTTGACATAGCCATCGGCCCAAACCGAGAGCGAATCGCCGGGAGTCTTGGGCCCATAGACGCGAATGCCCTTACAATCAGTTTTAGCGAATTGATCGCCGTGCGACCAGGTGTAGCTGGTATGGGCGTGCGTGCTGCCTGCGTAAATTTGGTAATCCTCAAGCTTTGTTTGAGCCCGAAGCAACATGGACGCAAGGACAGCTACAAAAATCCAGGTGCGGCTATGGAAACGGCTCGACATTGTTGGATAGTATATCCCCGCGTCAATCAATCAGGCACTTCGAAACCATGCAACTCACGAAGCTCGACGGATTGATGGACCCACGCGCCTCCATAGACCGGAAATCCTAAGCGTGGTTCACGAGCAACTGTGTAATCGATGTGGACCGTGGACATTGGTCTGTTATGACCGGCGCATTATCTTCGCCCTTGTGAGACCGTGTGGCACTCGCACGGGAAAAACAAGCCGGTGAGCTAGTACAGCCCGCGCCAGTCAATTTTCTCTTCCTACTAGAGCGGCCAGTATTCCAGTTGAGTCGGCGGCGCTTTGGGGGGAGACTTCACTTTGCTTTCAGGAAGTGATGGATACCGGCCAATGCCTCTTCTGGCGATGCATAGCTCTCTTGGGAGACGTGATATTCGTCCGGCCAATCAACTGAGAACATCCACCTTCCGGCCTCGTGATCGACTTGTCTGATGTAACACTCGAACTGGTGCGGCAACCCGGTCACAGAAAAGCACTTCTTCTGTGTTGCAACGTCGATCTCTGGATTTAGAACTAGGCTCATGGAATTCATCGAGAATTTTTATGGCTGACTGATCATGACTATAGATATCCTCAGCCAGCTTACCCAAAAGTGTCGTCATAGCCCGCATCGACTCTAGTAACGAGAAAAAGATTGGAAAGAACAGTGTAAATCTGGGGTGGGTAACGGGGCTTGAACCCGTGACTTCCGGAATCACAATCCGGCGCTCTACCGACTGAGCTATACCCACCGTGCCTATCGCCAGTCTACCAAATGCGCGTGCTACCCTGAAGGCAAATCAGACTCAAGCCGATGCGCGCACAAACCGCTGTCTGCGTTACCGCCGGAACGTTACTGCTGTTTAGCGGGTTGTTTGCTTTTCAAAAGCCGTTCCGCGAATATCCCGGCACCGAGTACGACAACTTTCCTCTCCCGCCCGACTATCAGGAGAAATCCGAATGGGTGTTTGCGCGCCTGATGTATCCACCCATTTCCGGCGGTTACAGTTGGCGTCGCCGAGACTCCGGCGACTGGACACAGGGCGCTTCCAGTTGGACCATCGATTATCCCCGGTCGGACCGGCATCTCTCGGCCACCGTCCGGCGACTAACGCGAATCGCGGCCCGCAGCGTTGAGCAGCCGGTCAATCTCGATGATGGAAATGACGTCTATGACTGGCCGTGGCTCTATGGAGTCGAAGTCGGACACTGGAACCTGACGGATGCGCAGACCGCCAAGCTTCGCGAGTTCCTTCTCCGCGGCGGCTTTTTCATGTGTGACGACTTCCACGGCACCTATGAGTGGGACACGTTTATACAGAGCATGAACCGCGTATTCCCGGACCGGCCGATTGTCGAGATCCCAAATGCCGATCCCATCTTCCACACCATTTACAATCTGGACAATCGTTTCCAGGTTCCCGGACAGCAGTATCTTTATTCAGGCCGGATTTGGGAGAAAGATGGATTTGAGGCGCGTTGGCGCGGAATTTACGACGACAAGAACCGGCTGATGGTCGCCATCTGTCACAACATGGATCTGGGCGATTCCTGGGAACACGCCGACAACCCGGAATATCCCGAAAAGTTCAGTTCCTTAGGCATGCGGATCGGCGTGAACTACATTACCTACGCCATGACTCACTAGAATCGCAGTTGCCATCCTAAAAAGACCGCGTTATACTCCTGAATAGGAGAGCGAGTGTTTCTTCCCTATTCCGAACCGTCAAGCGCCGGTTCGAACCGTCCGTTGTTCCCGGACCTGAATTTAAAATCCGAGCGGGAGCGCCTCAGCCAGCCCGGCCTGAAAGCATTTTTCCGTATTGTAGAGCAGTGGAGCGTTCGCGATGAAGACGCCCGTACGCTCTTGGGCGGCGTCTCGAACGGTCCTTATTACACCTGGAAACGAGACACGAACCGCGTACTCGATACGGATGTCCTGACCCGTATTTCCTATCTGCTCGGTATTTGTAAGGCCCTTCGGATCCTGTATAGCGAAAAGCTTGCGGATGAATGGATGAAGCTGCCGAACACCAATCCAATCTTTGGCGGCCGTACTCCGCTGGACTACGTTCTTCGGGGCGGCATTCCCGCCATGCAAATTTTGCGTCGCTTACTCGATGCGCGACGCGGTGGCATCTAAGCCGCCGTATGTGAGCCCTCCAACTCCTCCCGAACGCGTAATCCGGCGCAAAGACACCCACCGGCTGATTCCGGCAAAATATAATCCGGAATTCGCGAGCGTCCTCACCAACCTGGCCGATAACGAACAGGACCTGCACGCCTTATTTGAACTGGATGCGGCGACCAACGAACGCCTCTGGGGAGAGCAGAATTTGCTGCCCGGCATCGCCGCTAAAGAACTGGTCTATGGGATTCCGAATGCCCACGTGATTAACGCGTCGTTTATCCACGCCAGCCCACTCGGAGGACGCTTCAACGGTCCCGATCGCGGTACCTGGTACGCAGCCTTCAGCCTGAAGACTTCGCAAACGGAAATCGCATTTCATAAATCGCGGGAGTACGCGGAGATTAACCGCTTTGACGACACCGTGACCTACGACGATTACTTGGCCGACTTCCACGTCACCTTGCACGATCTGCGCGGAACCGATGCTTATGCGGGCGAACTCGCTCCCGGTAGCTACGTTGCCTCCCAGCGCTTGGCGCAAGGGCTTCTCGACGCTGGCTCGCACGGCGTTG
>CAXSIG010000168.1:0-4056 GCA_964237255.1 uncultured Bryobacteraceae bacterium | reverse complement strand
TCCCAGCGTCCGCCATCGCGGTGGCACGTGCGTCGCTTGCTTTCGACCTGCGCTCGTTACCAACGTCCGCAAGGCACAGCGCTACCGCTTCATCTGGGACGGCAGCCCCTCGCCCAGGATCGAATCGTGATCTGGATGATCGCCGTTGGGCTGCTGGCGACGAGAGTCATTTATTGACAATTTATGAAGGTAAGAATACCGTCAAAACATGGCGATGGCATCGCTCAATATCTCGCTTCCTCAATCCCTAAAAGAGTATGTAGAAGGCCAAGTATCGGCCCGAGGTTACAGTACGCCTAGCGAATACCTTAGAGAACTCCTCCGCCATGACCAAAAGCAGCAGGCAGAAGAAAAACTTGAGGCGCTACTTCTTGAAGGGCTTAACTCTGGTGACCCAATCCAGATTACGCCAGAGTATTGGCAAAAGAAGAGGGAGCAACTAATTGCGCGGCACAACAAAAAGACCGGTACGCGGTGAGCCTTGGATTTAATAGTTCGCCCCCGTGCCGACCGAGACATTGACGAAATTGCAGACTACCTGGTCGAGGAAGCTGGCATTGATATGGGCCTACAATTCCTGTCAGACCTCTACAAAACGTTTCTACTAGCGTCCCAGCGAGAGATGGGATGGCGGTGTCAGATTCGACACTCGCGTCTACTTCAGGCCAGGACTTTTCGCGTAAGCGACCAGTTTGAGAAGTACCTGATTTTCTATCAGCCTTATAACGAGCACATCGAAGTTCTTCGCGTACTCCACGGCGCTCAGGATCTACCTGCGCTTTTTAGCAATCATGGCTTTGAGTGAACTGTGTCGCGCACCTTCAATCGGTTGAATGTGAACCAGATCCAGCTGCTTGGTTCCGCCGTAATTCGGACAAGAGCCCGCTCACGGCGATTGGCCGTTGCGAACCCTCGCAACGTGCTTTAGCTTGTACCCGGCGCGCCACATACAGAAGCGGCCGCAGTTGCGCCCCAGGCATTCCGTAGTCGTGTCCTCGGCTGGTTTGCCGAACACGCGAAGATGTAAGAAACTCGTGATGTCCCTATGACCGTCGAACAGCGCCAACAAGTGGAAGAACTGTTCGAAGAACTCGCGCCCTTGTCCTTCGTCGAACAAGAAAGCCACATCGCCGCCATCCACGATCTTACCGTTCGCGACGAAGTGCAATCTCTTCTGGCGTTCGCCGATCCGGAGTCCGGTGATCTGGAAAGCGCCGTGGGAAGTGCGATGCGCGCGGCCACCGAGGCCGGTTCTGTTTCAAGCGCCGACGTCGGTCCTGGTATGCGGGTCGACCGTTACCGCATCGTCCGTAAACTCGGCCAAGGCGGAATGGGCACTGTTTTTTCCGCGGAACGTGACGATCTCACGTTCGATAAACAGGTTGCTCTGAAAGTTCTCCACCTGGGTATGGATTCGCCCGCCAGTCTGGATCGCTTCCGTCAGGAGCGCCAGATTCTTGCGAGTTTGGAGCACCCCTACATCGCGCGCCTCATCGATGGAGGTGAAACGGCGGCAGGGCTCCCCTACATCGTCCTCGAACAGGTGGATGGCATTCCCATCACGGAATATTGCACCCGTCACGAACTCAGCCGCGAGTCGCGACTCACGCTCTTCTTGAAGGTGTGCGAGGCGGTGGAATACGCCCACAGAAACTTGATCGTTCACCGGGATCTGAAGCCTGCCAACATTCTGGTCACGGTCGATGGCACACCCAAGCTTCTGGATTTTGGAATAGCCAAACTGATCGACGCCAATGCCCAGCGCACTATGACCGTGTTTCAGGCTCTCACGCCGGATTACGCCAGCCCCGAACAGGTCCGCGGCGAGATCATCACCACTGCGTCGGACGTGTATTCCATGGGAGTGGTGCTGTACGAATTGCTCACCGAACGCAGGCCGTATCGCATTGCCACCCTCACACCGGTAGAGATCGAGCGTACCGTATGCGAGACTCAACCGGAGCGCGCCAATCTCTCCGAAGACCTCGACACCATTCTGATGATGGCTCTTCGCAAGGAGCCGTCGCGCCGGTATGGAACGGTGCGGCAGTTCGCCGAAGATATCGAGCGATCTATGACGCACCGCCCGGTTCTGGCGCGTCCTGATACCATTCGCTACCGGACGCGGAAGTTCGTTCGCCGCAACTGGTCCGGGCTTGCCGCCGCAACGCTCGCGCTGTCCGCCATCGTAGCGGGATCCGCCGTCGCCCTCTATCAGGGGCGGCTCGCGCAACAACGTTTCGAACAGGTGCGCAAACTCGCCCACAACTACGTTTTTGATTTGCACGACGAAGTTGTCAAAATCGAGGGCTCCACGCGCGCGCGCCAGATGATGGTCCGAACTGCGCTCGAATACCTCGACAACCTCGCCAAGACAGCGGGTAACGATCTGGAGCTGAAGCGGGAATTGGCTTCCGCGTATACAAAGGTGGGAGACGCCGAAGGGGCCCCTACCAAGCCAAGCCTGGGACGCACCGCCGATGCCGCGGCAAGCTACCGGAAAGCCGGCGAGTTGTATCGCGAAGTAGATGGCAAAGACCCCTCGTATCGATTGGAGCTTGCGCAGTATTATGCAAACTACGGCCAGCTGCTCCGGTTCATGCAGGATATGAATGGCGCGCGAGCAGCCGCTCTCAATTCCATACAAACCAATGAGCTGGTTCGACAGTTAGTCCGCTCGTGGTGTTTGCTCGGCGACATTGACGACGACCTGCAGCATTACGAAATTTCCCACGACGAATATTCTCGCTGCACCGCTCTTGCTCAAAAGGCGCTCCTGGAGAAACGGGACCTTGAATCTCTGGTTGCCGCCCAGGCTGCCAGCGAGCGCGTGGGCACCTCGGACAACGCGATCGGATTGTTGACGGAGGCTGCTCGTAATTTCGATGAAGACGAAGGTCTGGTCCGCGAACTTCTTCAACGGGAACCGCTTAATCCAATCTTTCACCGGACGGAAACGGTCCTTAACCAGTACCGGTCTACGCTTTACTATGACGATATTCATCCAAACTTCGGCGACCCCGCGAAGTCTCTTGTCTATGCGCGGCGATATCTGGAAACTGCCCGGATCATGCATGAGAAAGACCTTCAAAATATTTCCGCTCGCGCTAGTTTGGCGATCGCTCTGTTTCGCTTATCGCTTCCGCTGAAAGAGTTCGATCCGGAACAGGCGGTGCGCGCCGCGCGGGAGTCCGTGGCGATCTTTGACGATCTGGTTGCCGAGGGTAAGAAGAGTTACTTAATTGTTTCACGCAGAGCACGCGCCCTTCGCCGCCTGTCTCAGGCGCTTACCAAGGCCGGGCAAGGGCAAGAAGCGCGTAAGTTGGCTGAGGCCGCTCTGGCAGAGCAAAATGTTTTCGCCGCGAAAGCTTCCCCATTGTCGGAAGATCGTTTTTTCGCGGTTCTCTTTCAGGTTGATTTGGCGAAAGCCAGCGCCGTAGCTGGGGATACAGTGGCTGCGGAACAAATGCTGAAAGAATCCCGAGACGCGGCCCTCCGTTTAGCCGCCATTGATCCAGGCTTGTTAACGGGGAAGATTTGTGTCGCCACCATAGACAGGGAGTTAGCGGCATTGTATCTGGCGCAGGGTAAACGGCAGGACGCGCTCCAAGCTTATGAGCGTCTCGTCAAAATATGGCGCGAAGCACCCGGAGCGAACGAATACGTAGCGCTTCAACGAATCGAAGCCGCTCGTCTGTTGACTGCGGCTTCCCGTCACTCCTAGTAAAATACAGAGTGTGACGGAAAACGTAACCGTACTGCTTAAAAGTTGGCAGGCCGGGGACAACCACGCTCTCGACGAGTTGACTCCTATCGTCTACGCCGAATTGCGGAAACTCGCAAACAGTTACATGCGCAAAGAGCGCGAAGGTCACACGTTGCAACCTACCGCATTGGTCCACGAAGCCTACATGCGCCTGGTCGATCAAAGTATTCCGGCGTTTCAGAGCCGGTCGCATTTCTTCGCCATCGCCGCGCAACTGATGCGGCAGATCGTGGTCGATTTTGCGCGGAGACATCGTTCTCAGAAGCCGGGAGGCGGCACGCGGACCTCGT
>CAXSIG010000167.1:0-9250 GCA_964237255.1 uncultured Bryobacteraceae bacterium | reverse complement strand
ATTGAAAACATGGAGCGGGAGACGAGAATCGAACTCGCAACCAACAGCTTGGAAGATTGTCGCTCAATTGAAAATAAAGAACAAGTGCGTTCTTGGGCGTTTTATCCTGACCTTTAGAATCACTGAGTTTCGCGCCGTCCTTCTGATTTGCACGTTTTTGGAGTAAACGGAGTAACGCTGTTTTAAGCGGCTCCGTCCTCCCTCTGGATTCCGACTTTCGACTGCCTTACCCCGCTCAGGAAGAGCGCTGTCAGGAGTCTAACATTGGCGAGTTGTGTCTCAGGATCACGGTCCCCCGGAGATGGTTTCCAGCACGTTCGCGTTCTCACTCGGAGCAGTCATCCGGAACTGTTGGTTTCTAAGCAGAGTCTCAGAAAAGCGGATGTCGTCGCGGCCATACGGCTAAAAAGGGAGTCTTGCGCCCAAAACCTCGGATTCGCATCCCGGCCATTCGTTTTATGCGGTCTGCCAATACGGCAACCGAAGGCAGGCGTGCTGCTTCACGAACGTTGGAATGGACGCCTTCATTTGCAGGTCACCGGTCACCCCAGCTTCGGGTTGCCTTGGGGCCAGGATCGTCTAGTGCCGCTTTTTCTTGCGACCTTGGCAGTTCGTCAGCAGACGCAAATCATTACCTTCAAAAGCGCAGCCGAAATGCTTGACACATTTGGCATGCAGCAGGGCGGGTCGCAATATCGCCGACTCATTTCCGCTTTTCAACGGGTCTTTGGAGCGACAATCTTTTTCGGTACGGAAACACAACGCAAGGCCTCTGTTTTCCACCAGTCCCGCTTCAGTTTTATGAGCGAAGCGCGCATCTGGTACAACCGCCATCTGAATCAGCAGACGCTTCCGGGCGATTGTCAGAACACCATTGTTTTGAGTGACGAGTTCTACGACGAGATCACGAATCACCCTATACCAACAGATCTGGAAGCGGCGAAAGCCTTGTCTTGCGCTCCGGCTGCTCTGGATCTTTTCACTTGGCTGACCTACCGCTGCTACACGGCGGATGGACCACAGCGCATTCCGTTGTTTGGTGAAGCAGGGCTGATTCATCAGCTCGGCAGCGCTGAATACTCGCGACCAAGAAAGTTTCGCGAAAAGCTCGAGGGATGGCTCGGTCTCCTACGGGTGCTCTGGCCAGAATGCCCAGCTAAGACCAGCGGCGATGGATTGTATCTTTTGATTGAGCGCGCGTTTACGATTCGATCTTCGACGCTATCGCTTTGAGCTGGCGCCGTTATGGCGGAATGGAGTACTTGCGCACTCCAGTTCTGCATTCAGCAACGGACCGGAGCTTGATACGCTGCGTCCATCCAAACAAGGATGCCGGGCAAAATGGAAGCGTTCCGCGTTACGAAAAATCCAACTTGCCATTTTCCGATAACGCCCTTTTTACCGGCGCCGCCGGCGAGGGCTTTCTCCGCCGCTGACGGCGCGCGGCGACTTCAGCCGAAGAAAAGGCTGGTGTGATGGCATGCCGTGTGACGTAACCTAAATAGACTGAAGTCCTGCAAAATGCCCTGATTGGGTGCGGTATCTTGTAAAGAACTGCGCCCAGCAACTTTCGTTCATCGCCACCACTCATGCGCACTGACTCCGATGTCCGGATCGATAGCTGGCGCGCGACTGCAATCGGTAAGGCGTTGAAACGGACCGATGATGACGCCGGCGTGCGAAGGTTCTGCGCGGCACTATCGTGTCTTATCCTGCTCCTCATTTCCTCTGTTAACTCGGCTTGGGCGGTAGATCCCGCCACACTCATTTCGCAGTACGCCCACACGGCCTGGAGGACTTCAGATGGTACTTTAAACCATCCAAATACGGTAACCCAAACAGCGGACGGATATGTCTGGGTCTACACGGCAGACGGGCTTATGCGCTTCGATGGCGTGCGGTTCAAGATGTGGGTGCCCCCTAAAGGCCGCGCGTCGCCGACTGGCGTAACTTTTCTTTTAGGGGCGCGCGACGGAAGTCTATGGATCGCGACTTCGCGCGGCTTACTCTGCTTCAAGAAGGATGAATTGCTCGATTACTCACCTCAGTTCGCGGGCGCAGGAGCGAACGTGATTATCGAAGATCATCAAGGTAACATTTGGTTCACCCGCTACCGAATCCGGGATGGAACTGGTCCGTTGTGTCGGATTGAGGGCAAGCAGATCCACTGCTACGGCACGAAGGATGGTATATCGGCGCGATACGGATTGGGCCTTGCGGAAGACAGTGCCGGAAATATTTGGTTTGGATCCAACGTGCTCTACCGTTGGACACCAAGTTCTACTGCCACTTATTTCGAAGAGGAAACCAAGCACACGGGCGGAGATGGCGTGCCCAACCTTACGTCCGGGCCGTCGGGATCGGTTTGGGCTGGCCTTGATGGCGTAGGAGCCAAGTCCGGTCTACGTCGCTACTCCGAAGGCCAATGGAGCAGCTATGTTGTGCCGGGACTAGAGGGCGCTAATACCCGCATCGAAGATCTTTTTATGGATCGAAATCACTCCCTCTGGATGGGCGTCCAATCGGAAGGAATCTATCGCATTCATGACGGTGTTGCACAGCACTACGGAAGTCCCGAAGGTCTGACCGGAAAATCACCCGACCTTTTTTACGAAGATCGAGAAGGAGGTCTTTGGGTCGTCACAGAAGGAGGATTGGACCTGTTTCGAGACAGGCCCGTGATCACGTTCGCTTCTAGTGAGGGAGTTAGGGGCATGAGCATCAATGCCATCCTGGCTTTGCGCAACGGTTCTGTATGGGTGTCCGATACCGGTGCGCTTGAAGTCATAAATGGGGTTGGTGTATCGACAATGACTGCCGGTCATGGCTTACCCGGCCAGGATCCGGAAGGCATGTTTGAGGATCGTTCCGGCCGTGTCTGGATTGGGATCGACGATCGGATCATGGTCTACACGAAGGGCCATTTCGCGGAGATTCAAACAGCAAACGGCCAGCCATTAGGCCATATTGGAGTTGCAAACGGATTCGCGCAGGACAGCTACGACAATCTCTGGGCGCTCACCTACTTGAAGGGTACCGGCCAGTATCGCCTTTTGCGAATTCAGGGGAAACGGGTTCAGGAAAGTATTTCTCTGAATCATCTCTTTCACACCGTTAGGTTCCTGGCAGCGGACAAGGTTGGCGGAGTCTGGATCACGGGCGATTCGGGCGAACTGGTTCGGCTTCGAGATGGCCGCTTCGAAATGTTTCACCTGTCGATACGCGACCCGACTTTCGTGATCTATAGCCTATTTATTGATGCTACTGACAACGTCTGGGTATCGACAAACCGAGGGCTTTTCCACTGGAAAGAGGGGCATCTAAGTGTTATAGACTCCCGCAGCGGCTTGCCCTGTTCCGCGATTTACTCCGCTATCGCGGACGATCACGGCAACTTCTGGCTTTATGCCAAATGCGGACTTCTTCAGATCTCCGCCTCTAATTTACGCGCGTGGCTTATATCTCCCAATGCGAAAATATCCACGAAGATTTTTGATCATCTGGATGGCGCGTTGACCAATTCGCCGCCGACGCTTCAGCCGCAGAACGCAAAATCCGCCGATGGACGCCTCTGGTTTATGACGGACTCTCGTGTGCAGATGATCGACCCGCTCCGTTCCCATCCCAATCCGCAACCACCTCCGGTGTATTTAGAGGAATTAACAGCGGATCACAAAAACTATGACGTGCGTGAGGTGGTGACCGTCCCGCACTTACACGGCGAGCTTCAAATAGACTATACAGCACCGGTTTTGACGGTCCCGCAGAGGGTCCAATTCCGCTATAAGCTGGAAGGTCACGACGCAGAATGGCAGGATCCCGGCATTCGACGGCAGGCCTTCTACACCGATCTCGGTCCGGGAAATTACCGTTTTCAGGTTATAGCCGCTAGTAATGACGTCTGGAACATGGATGGTGCGTCGCTGAATTTCCGCATCGCTCCTACGTGGTATCAAACCATCTGGTTTCGAATATCAATCGCTGTCGCTGTTCTAGGGTTGCTGTGCGCGTTGTATCGATACAGAATCCACTTAGTCGCCCAGCAATTCGATATGCGTTTAGAGGAGCGATTGAGTGAGCGGACTCGAATCGCCAGGGAATTACACGACACGCTATTGCAGTCCTTCCACGGATTGCTTTTTCGCTTTCAGGCAGCACGAAATTTGCTTTCCAATCGCCCTGAAGAAGCTGTCGAAACTCTAGACAGAGCAATCCTTGGAGCAGAGGAGGCACTTGCCGAGGGCCGGAGTGCCATTCAGGGTTTGCGGCCCGAACCTGCCGCTATCCAGCATTTGGCGCACATACTATCAACAATGGGTCAAGAGATGGAAACAACAGAGGTTGGCAATTCGGCAGATCGCCACCCGCCGGTTTTCCAGCTTACAGAAGAGGGTGAAAGACGAAATTTATCACCAGTCCTACAGGATGAGATCTGCCGGATTGCACGGGAGGTACTGCGGAATGCCTTCCGGCACGCAGACGCACGACAAATCGAGACCGAGATCCGGTATGACGAATATCTCTTGCGGTTGCGGATTCGGGATGACGGGAAGGGTCTCGATTCGAGAGTCCTCCTGCACGGCGGCTTGGCGGGACACTGGGGGTTGCCGGGGATTCGCGAGAGGGCTGAACAGATTGGGGCCCGACTAAATTTTTGGAGTGAAGCGGGAGCGGGAACCGAAGTCGAGCTAACAGTGCCGGCGTCTGTCGCTTACGAGAAATCCCGTAAGGCTTCCGGTGCCCCACGATTCGGGCTGTTTCGCAAGAAAACGAGAATCGATGAACCGAACTCCTCACGGTTCGGATAGACGAATAAAGGTGCTCGCTATAGACGATCATGCCCTCCTCCGTGAGGCGATTGCAGCGCTAGTCAAAGCTGAATCGGACATTGAGCTGGTCGCATAGGCGTCCGACGGGCAGTAAGTAAATCGAGAAATTCCGTTTGCACCAGCCGGACGTGACGTTGATGAATCTTCAAATGCCACGACTGAACGGTATTGAAGCAATCGTTGGCGTCGTCGCACATTCCCTAAATGATCGCGCTTTTTCGATAGATTTTAATGCGGTCGTTCCTATACCGTGGTTTGTCATGCAGCGTCTCATCACTCCCTTCGGATTTCAGTCAACGGCCGCAGAGGTTGCGCACGGCATTGATCTTACCGGCAAGCGGATCGTCATCACAGGAGGCGCGGCCGGGATCGGCTTGGAAACCGCACGCGTGCTGGCCAGTGCGGGTGCGGAAATCACGCTAGCGGTACGGCGCCCGGCGGCGGCGCAGTTGGTTGCTAAGGAACTGCGCCAAGTAACCGGCAATCCGGCCATTGAGGTGCGTCAGCTTGATCTATCGGACCTCCGCTCCGTGCACTCTTTCGTGAATGATTGGGCCGGCCCGCTTCATATCCTGATCAACAATGCCGGCATCATGGCCGTGCCGGAGCTCGAGCGGACGCCGCAGGGTTTCGAGATTCAGTTTGGCACCAATTATCTCAGTCATTTCGCGCTAGCGCTGGGGCTGCACCGCTTCCTCGCGGCAGCGAACGGTGCGCGCGTCGTATCAGTAAGTTCCAGCGGACATTTTTTCTCCCCTGTCATTTTCGATGATCTTAGCTTTGACTTTGTGCCTTACACCCCTATCGGGGCCTATGGGCAGTCAAAGTCGGCGACCGCGTTGCTTTCGGTCGGGATCACCCAAAGATGGGCCGACGATGGTATCGTTTCAAACGCGCTCAACCCCGGCGCAATTGCGACCGGACTTCAGAAGCATACCGGAGGTTTGAAAACTCCCGTCGAGCGCCGCAAGACGCCTGAACAGGGCGCGGCGACAACCGTACTGCTTGCAGCGTCGCCCCTGTTGGACGGCGTAAGCGGTCGCTATTTCGAGGACTGCACCGAAGCGGAACAAGTCGCAAGGCGTCCGACCGATTTCACCGGTGGTTATGCCAACTATGCTCTCGATCCTGGAAATGCCGCCAGGCTCTGGGATGTGTCGCAGCGGCTTATCGAGGTTGCCGGCAAATGACAGGCGATTGTGCGCAACGGATCGGTTTTGTCGGGTTGGGCGACCAAGCCGCTTCGATCGATGCCCAACCACCTGTCCGCTGTGGCCGGGGCCCTTTTGATTCTCAAGGCGCATAGTGGGTAAAGACGTAGTCGTTGCTCTTCGCGGGTTTGTGACAGACGAAACATTCCTTTGCGACTGCTTCGTTTGTATTAGGTCTGTCCTTGCCAAATTGAGCGAATCCCCAACCGCCTGTCGCAGCAAACTTCCGGGAGTCTTTCACGAGTAGTTGAACATTCGTAGCCGACCCAGCAACGAACGATTGCTTGTTGCCAAAGACCTTGTCATTTTCCTCGGACGCCGTATCAATCCACGCTAACCGGGCGATCATCGCGCCGTCTGGAAAGGGAATCGTTCCAGCGCGGGAAGCCTTATATGCCGCATCGTTTCCAAGGATGGCTCGGATATCGTTCAGCTTCCCGCCCTCATGGGCGACGGAAATCACTTTCCAATCGCGGTATCCGAAAGGCAAGGTAATTTCCTCGACGCCCGGAGTTGTTGCGTCTGCTGTCGATGATCCGAGTGCCTGGAAGGTAATGTCACCGAGCGTCACCGCACCTGTTAGGATCAGCACTGCGGCAATCTGCCGCTTTTTACCAGACCAAGTCCAGGTATTCTTGCCGACTATTTTCATGTTTCTGCATTCCCAGAACGATGGATCCTTGTTTATATCTGAGCTAAACCGCCATCTACAAAAAGCTCGATACCGTTAACGTAACTGCTGTCGTCGGATGCCAAAAACACGACGGCCTTCGCGATTTCGTCTGCACCTCCCGCGCGGCCTAGAGGTATGTCGCCGATAGAGCTTTGAACAAACTGATCCACTTGCGCCTCCGTCATTCCAAGCGACGTGTTGTAGCCTGGCGTTGGGACAATGCCGGGGCTAATCGCATTTACTCGTATTCCACGTTCTTTCAGATCTACACACCAGGTCCGCGCGAAAGAACGGACCGCCGCCTTGGTAGCGCTATAAACGCTGAAGGCCGGGTTTCCAGTAACGGAAACGATCGACGCATTCAGGACGATAGATCCGCCTTTCGGAATAAACGGCAATGCTTTCTGCACCGTGAAGAGCAAACCCTTGACGTTGGCTTTGAACTGTTTATCAAAATGCTCTTCAGTGATTTGTCCAAGCGGCGAAAACTCGCCCGTGCCGGCATTTGCGAAGACGACGTCGACCTTGTTTGTCTGCTTTTCTACAGCGGCGTAAAGAGTGTCGATATCCGCGAGTTTCGTTACATCACTTTGCACGCCCATCACATTGCGGCCGAGCTCCTCAACCGCTCTGTTCAGTTCGTTCTCTCGGCGACCTGTGATGAATACGTAGGCGCCCTCGTCGACGAAACGCTTCGCCGTCGCAAGACCAATCCCACTACTGCCTCCCGTAATTACTGCGACTTTTCCTTCGAGCTTCTTTGGCATGTCATTTCCTCTTTACTGTGTCCAGCGTAAATCGAAGACCTGTCGGTGTCTTGCAAAAAACTGCGGGAGTTGCGAATTGGCGCCAGCGACACTTCGTCAACTGGGTTGAGTTGTTTGTAGACGGCGGGACGGCTCAGATCTGGGTCGTCCCAAAATGCTCGCTCTATTTCTTCAATCCTGCGGGAGTGACGTTCCTCGCCGGAGAACGGAATTGAGAGCCATAGGTCAATGAAGAAAGTCGCTTGCTCTATGTTTACGAACGCCGCTCCAATCGATAAAACGTTAGCGTCGTTGTGCTCCCGGGAGAGAGTGATAATGCTGCGGTTTAATTCGTCAGTGCCCCCATACCAGACCGTTGCGCGAACTCCCGGAAAGCGGTTCGAGACCATGGCCTCGCCCTGTCCGCTGTGACCGAAGACGATGGCGCGATCCTCACGAGAATTCCGCGCTACCGCGGCGGCCGCTCGCGCGATGAAGACGGGATAGTCATCTGTTGCGTCGAAGACTTCCGCCCCGCAGTCGACGATCCGGTAAGCACTTCCGACTGCGCCTGAAAGTAGGAATGCTTTGACGCGCTCTTTCAGTTCGAAGCCTGCATGATCCGTAGCCAAGTAGATGTTCATCAGGACGGCCTCGGAACATTCGCCAGAAGAAATACAAGGCCTTCCGCAATCGTCGGGTGGGTATAAATCCCGTCGCGCAAGACCGTATATGGCAAGTTGCCCAGCATGGCTGTTTGCACGGCGGCCAACAGTTCACTCGCTTCGACGCCGAATGCAGTGAACCCCAGTATTCGATCCGAATTCGCATCGATCAGCATCTTCATAAAGCCGCGCGGTTCAGAGACAGTGCGAGTTCTGAGCACGGCAGACATTGGTAGCTTCGCCAAGCGGTAAGCAATGCCGTCGCGCTTTGCCTGCGATTCATTCAGTCCGACTCGCACTAATTCCGGATCGGTGAACATGCAGTAGGGAATTAGGCGATTGCTCGTGGATCGATTGGCACCGTCCAGGTTGTCGCGGACAACGCGGAAGTCGTCAAACGCAGCGTGCGTGAACTGTGGAGTGCCTGCGCAGTCGCCAACTGCCCAAACGTTATTCGCCGTCGTTTCCAAGCGCTCGTTTACTTTGATATATCCACTCAGCCCGAGTTCCACACGGGTCGTTTCGAGACCCGCGGAAGAGGTGTTCGGAATGCGTCCTGCAGCCACAAGGACATGACTACCCTGAATGTCTCGCCTGCCTTCCGCGGTCTCGACATCTATCACCACGTGTTCGCCCGAACGCCCTTGTACGTTGTGAATCTTAGCGCTCAAACCCACCTCAATACCTTCGTCCCGAAATAAATCTGCGATTGCCGCGCTCGTATCCGGATCTTCTTGTGCAGCGATTTGCGGGCTCCGCTCCAGAACTGTTACTTCGGATCCGAACCGACGCATAGCCTGAGCGAACTCGAGACCCACATAGCCGCCGCCGATCACGATTAAATGCGAAGGAACCGTGTCCAGTTCAAGCACTTCTATGTGCGTAATAGGTTTCGCTGCGATAAGCCCGGGAATATCCGGGATAGCCGCGCGTGTGCCTAGGCTTAAGATCACATTGTCTCCGGAGACGACACGCATTCCCCCGGCATTCAGATTCACTTCAGCCGTTCTCTCCCCGATGAATCGGGCCTCACCCATGATGAGTTCGGCGCCGCTGGTTTGGAACCTCTTGACATGAACGGCGAGCAGGTCATCCACCATCCGTCGCTTGCGTAACAGAACTGCTT
>CAXSIG010000166.1:2548-9251 GCA_964237255.1 uncultured Bryobacteraceae bacterium | reverse complement strand
CACGGAGATCCGGTGGTTCGACTTTGCCGATCTACCCTTCGAGCGCAGCAATCCATCGCGCCGCGGCTCCTGGCAAAGCTTAGGTCTAACCAGGCGATCCAGGGCGTGGACAGCCACATCAGCCAGGTGTGACTGCGGGGATCGACCAAGTCATTGCTTTCTTCAACGAGCAACGATGTATTGTCGATAGTGAGCGCTGACCCCTTATTGGCCTTCTTATATTTCCTTTGCTGAGAATTAGAGGTCGATCGTGCCAAGCTTGCGTAAGAGATCGGGACTGCAGTCGTTGTCGGGATAAAAGAACATCAGCGCGCGGGTTTCTTTGGATGGATCAAGCGCGGTCTGCGGCGGATCGAACCCACCGATGAACATCAGAAATTCGTCCTGGTCGGTACGCATCGTTTCTTCGCCTTCTAGACGTAGAAGAATGAATCTCCGTCCCTCCTCGGTAACAAACTTCGTCGCAAGTACGAGAGCCCATGCAAGCCGTCCGCGCGGGTTGATGGACTTAATGAAAGGTCCGCCTTTGACGCCGACGAGCCGCCGCGCCAGCTCTCGTTCGGAGTGGACGTGGGCGACAAATTTGTAGACACCGCCGTAGCTGTCGGGCGGGGAGAAAACGAACGTGTGTCGGTTTGTGGTTTTCTTTGCTCGATCAAGTCGCCGAAATCGCCCGATGCCTTGAAACGAAACGCTAAAGATATGTCCGGAGACCGTTCCGAAAGGAACGCCGGCCTTGCGAATCACCGAACGAACCCGACCAGTCTGCGAGAAGTGAACCGCGCCGTCCGGATGGTGACTGTACTTGACGTGGTGAGCGGTAAACGGGAACTCGTCCCCGATAATCACCCCTTTCGATTCGTCGTGATTTGACGGCAGGGTAATTATTCCGACTCGGCCGCGATCGAAGGGCGAGTACGGAAAGGAAGCGTATAAGCTTCCGTCATTCCCAGCGATGATTTGGAAGAGCTTCCGCTCGACTCCGCCGTCATCGATACCAATAACGTAGAGATCACTACAAGGCACTCGAAGCGTCTTCACGGAGAGACGCGCCAAAAGACTAGAGCGTCGCGATTAGCAAGTGCGAGGCCCAGTCTCCGCGGATAGCCCCGCATTTCACGATCTACCGCTTTGGTGGCGGCTGAGAAGGCGGTACATGTTTGGGTGCGCCCTGCCGTTTCTCGCTTGGCGGGTCAGCTGGCACGTGCGGCCGGGCGGTTGGAGGTTTCGGAGTGCCCTTGGGTGGCCCCTGTTCATGAAGGTCGCGGCGGTCTGGCATAGTCTTACTTTTTCGGTGGAGGCGTTTGTTTTGGGGCGCTCTGAATCTGTGGTTTAGTTTGAGACTGCACTGGAGCCGGTGCCTTTTTAGGCGCGGACTGGCCACGATAAGATACCGGGTCATTCGGCGCGGGCTTATTGTGATTTGGTAAGCGGTTTGACATCTTGGTCGACATTAATAATCCGCAGATCGTGAACTGTCGAATAGCCCCAGCCGATTGGTCCGCGCTTAAACAATAAAGCGCGTCGGCGCTTCGACGCATTCGCGAAATACGTATAGACGAGCACGCGATTAATCGGTGCATCTCCAAAAACATCAAAATGTAAGTCGGCAGATTCTCCAGGTTCGACCTCGTGCGCTTTTTGAGGTTTGAAATCGCGTTTCGCACCGATGCGCGGCCACTCGACTTCCGTTTCGCCGGCTTTGACGGGGTCTTCTCCGCGTTTTAGCAAGTCGAGAAAATCCTCTGCGCAAGGGTCGACTTGCTGGATGCACATCCATCCTTCTCCAAGCTTGAGCAACACCTCTCCATCGTTGCGGATAGTAACGCCAACGTGAAAATGCCACTTCGAATCGGTGATCTGCCAACAACAAACTGAATGGCGTGTGTGCGCTCGCGGAAAGCGCAGACGCCGTCGTCGAAAGCTCATCCACGCCCACCATCCCGCGATACCTACGCCAGCCACGGTGCCAATTGACTGCAGCGCGGCGAATGCATCCTTGTAGGTGCTAAGGAACTTAAAAAGGGTTTCCAAGATTAATGAATAAAAGTCAAGAACCGGGTTCAGCGCTAACTATCACCCTCTCAGCATGCTTAAGTAAAGCGTTTCAGCATTAAATGGCGGATACTCTCGACGAAATAACGCGAGCGATGTTGTAACGTCAGTATCAATTGTTAGCGCCGACCCCTTTACTTCTTTTCTAGTCTGGCTCACACCAGCCCAACCACCTCCGATGCCAGCGAATAAAACCAAATACGCTATAGCAATTCATCCCTCCCAACTGCCCGAAGAATTGATGCAACCCCAGACAGACCTTTTCTCCATAGTGCACAGCTAAGCGTCAGAGGCGATGTCTGATTGGTGCACAACTGGGCAGATTCGTTTGCTTAGTTGTCAAAGAGGTTTCCAGTTCCGAGAACTTTGAGAATCACATACGGCGGGCTTGCCTTTTCCCACCCTCGTATCGCCTTATACAGCCCTGTGGCCGCAAATTCTTCTGCCGGATACGCTATCCGTAAAGATTGCTCAAGACGACTTGCAGTCACGTCCAACGCTGACCATGTTGCAAGAGCAAAGCGCAATGCGTAGCCTAGAAGGTCAATAAAGTCTGGGCCGCGAACAACCTGCCATAGCTCTGGATTCGCTTTCTGGATATCATCTATTTCTCGAATTATATCGGATGCACGAAGGTCATACTTCTGCGATTTATTCTTCGCGTGCTCGATGAGTTTAATGATATTTACCTCAATCGATTCGCGATCGGTATACTCCTTAGTCTCTAGGTTGGTAAATTTGAGGTTCAAGTCTTTTTCAAGCGAGTGCCACAAAAGAAATCCGATGCTAGCACTCTGCGTAAGTAAGTGTTGTCTAATGTCGGCGCTGAAGGTGCTTGACCAGTAGTCCAGCTTGTCTTTGGATGCGAACTCCAGTAGCACCCGTTCAAAGGCGGCACCTCGGAGCATGAAGCACTCTGCGTCATGAAAATCAGTAAACAGGAGATTCGGAATAGAACGAAGCGTGCTCCTGACATGACCGAAATCGGCGTCCAGAATTCCCAAGAAGCCCTCGAAGGAATCAATGTTTAGGATTTCACACGCCTCAAGTAGATTCGATCTACCGTGTGCGACTACGATTTGGCAGCTAGCCGGGTCTGCAAAAACACCATATAGGCGCTCATCTGACACGCCTTCTACAAACAAAAACGCTCCTTTCCAGATGCTTCTTCGCATCCTGACGTCATTGGCAAGTGTAAATCCATTAAGGAACTGCCTCATTTACTCACCCAGCAGCTCAACAGTCAGTTCCCAGCGATTGTTGATAATCTGAGGCGAGTGAGTCGCAAGAATTACATCGAAACACGAGAGCTTGATTACGCGCTCAAGGTCCTTCAGGAACTCGACCTGCCAAGCAACGTGCAAGGATAGTTCAGGCTCATCGATCATTATCAGTGCATTCTTTTTTGTTCGAAAGAGCAGTTCATACAAAAGAACAAGTTCATGCTGCTCTCCGGACGATAAATCAATAGGGAGAAGAGGACCGCCACTCACTGACGACAATAGGAAGCCGTGTTCACGTTCAATCTCCACCCGCTTGTAAGAAAAGCGTTTGTTGACCAACTCTTTGAAAAGCTCTATTCGCGCGGTAATCTCGTCAAACACACCTAGCTTGCTCTCCACGTCCTCCGCATATAACGAGAGTATGCCTTTGGTGCTCTCATCCACCTGGCTCTGTGGATCGACTATTGGAGCAGGATACGACTTCTTAGCGAGAAGACCCGCATCGATTACTCGTTGACGTTTTTCCTCTAGCTCTTGGAGCTTTGATGTAAGTTCGGAGATTGTTGTGTGAGATGAAACCTTCTTCTGCAAAACGCGCGTGGGAAATGTGCTATCTAACTGTTGAGAGACCGTTCCGTAGTGCGCAGTCTTTTGTTGTATCCTTGATGCAAGTTCGCGCGAGTATGAAGCAACAGATGGTTCATAGAAATAATGGCCATCTGTCCTTTGACTCCGACGTTTATCGGGCAAGCTCATTAGACGCTGCGCTTCAATAATGCGCACATCAAACCTCTTCGGTAGCTGCGATAGCCACTCCGGTGGTTTGCGATTTTCTCGTCTTGCCGCACCCGGAAGGAATTCTCCGTATAAGTCAATCACATCATCAATATCCATACGGCGTCCACTCGGTACGTGCAGCCAGTGGTCTGGACCGACGCGCTCTAAGTCCTCAAAATGACGATCGATAAAATCTAGTGGGAAGCCAACCCGCCCACGCGCGCCAAACTCAACTGAATAATCTAAACGCTTATCCTTAGCACGTAATTGGTAATGGAGACTGAGGTGGGCCTCATCTTTGCTGCCGTTTTTTTTGTAACGCTTAGTAATTTCGAGCTGCGCTCCAGTATCAAAGCTGACGCGGAACGTTTCGAATGGGACGCGGCGCAGGACTGATGTCTGATTTGTTAATAATGCTTGCACCATCTGCAGGATGGCTGTTTTGCCATAACCATTGGGACCGTGAATGATCGTAATACGATCAGCAGTTCTAAGATTGATCGTGTGATTAAAAACTCCAAAAAGCTTTGTAACTTGAATCTCATTTAAGCGCGTTGAGGTATCGGGTTGGTCAGTCAATGGTTCCATAACAATTTCGGCCACGGGTGAAAGCTAGATAGAAAGAAAAAGTTTAGAAAGTGAAAACGCCAGCAGGTATTTAAGGGGTTAGATCTTAAGATCGTCAACTTTCGCCTCAAGGCCGAGTTGCTCGCGCATGACTTCCACGCGTCGCTTTATGATGGCTCAATCGTTGACGCCAATGTCCGTGAACTTATAGGCGCCGTTTACTTTCTCGAAGTAAAAGATGTCTTCGCCGCAAAAGACGCTGTAGGTATCCCGGCCTGGTTCTTTGAGCGGCTTGGCGGTGGCGAGACGTTTCCGCACCGCGCGCGCGAAATGCAATGGGTACTCCTTCAGGAAGGTCGCTTTTGAGAACTGTCCGTTCTGGTAGAACTGCCGAAGATCGCTCAGCGCGATGACCGCCTCCGGGTCATTCTTGGCCACGGCGCTTTGGAATTCCTTCCAGAAGGCCGTGAACTCCGCTGAGGGCAGCGGATCTTTCGCCTCCAGCAATTGAGGAACGAGCAGGAAGAGGAGGAGGGTTTTGGCGAGGAATGTTCTCATATTGAGGGAAGGAAGGAATGGAGTCTGAGCATAATATCGATCTTCACAACTCGCACCAACTCGCCGCGTTCCTTGGCACGACTTCACCTCGGGTGAGTCACACCGTCGGTACCGTTTCGCCGTCGATGCGGAGGTTTCCGGCCGGTTATAATTCGGCTTGTGGACCGTCTAGGAAAGTGACCGCCGGGGCGACCTCTTCCGTGCGCCCGACGCGCTCGGTCGTCAGCGCCAAAACCTTTCCAAGACTTGGGACTGCAGGCAAGATGCCCGCTGGCCGCACAGGCAAGATGCCCGTGCTCCGAAAAACAAACAAAGGAGAAAAACGTATGCGATTCCTGGTCTTGATGATCCCCGAGGTGTATCAGCCGAAGAATGGACGGAAGACGGATCGGGCTTCAGCCCGGATGCCGAGAGGCAGCGAAGCTGGCCCGGTTCAACGAGGGGCTGAAGAAGGCCGGCGCGCTGCTTTCGCTGGACGGGCTGCAGGGCTTCGTTCCCCTACGGTCGCGTGCGCGCGGTGGACGCCAAGCGCTGGGTCGCCGCAGCCTACGGAACGATCGCGCGGTAGAAGCGCGTTGCCACGCCGCTGCCCGGTGCGGCGAGGTGATGGAGAAGTTGCCGTTCGCGTCCGCTGTGCTGGTGCCGAGAACGTTCCATTGCGCCGAGGTCGCCGGAAGGAAATCGACATATTGCACGGTGTATTGTTGGCCGGGAGCGCCCCTGAAATCGATCCGGTAGCCGTCGCCCACGTTCTTTTGGATGTTTACTGCACTCGGCGGGAACGGCGTGACCAGCAGTTGGCTCGTGCCCTGAAAACTCGCCCGCACGAAGGTCGCGCCTCTTCCCGCCGCCCCGTAGGTGCCGTAAGGTTGGGACGTGCCGTTGATCACTAGCGCATTCACTGTGTCCTGCACGCCGCTGCCCATCAGGTTCACGGCGGCGCTGGTCAACGTCAGCTTGCTGGCGGCCTAGTTGGTGAGCTGAATCCCGGCGTTGATGCTCAACCCCCGTGTTGCTGGCGAGCGTGACGTTGCCGGTGCCCAGCGCGGTGTTGCTCGCGGCCACCAGGTTGCCGTAGGCGAGGTTGAGGCGACCGCTCATGCCGCTGTTGTTGCCCGAGAGGGTCACCTTGCCTCGGACCTAGGTCTCCGCCAATGGTCACGGCGGAGTTGGTGGTTGATGGGGCCGGCAATGACCAGCGTGGTGCCAGCGTTAGCGCTGAGCTCAGGGCTGCCCAACAGCGTGAGCGGCACGTTGACCGTATTGGTCCCACCGTGGGAAACGAGGATTAACACGCCCTGGTGGATAAGCCGTAGGCCATGCTGACGGCGTCCTGCAGGAGGTAACCGGTATTACGGAAGACGATGTCACCGGCCGTGAGACCACTGGCGTTCAGGGTGACGGTGCCCTGCCCGCCGGCGAAAGTCGGCGTGGACCCGTTCGGATAAACGGTGTCCTGGTCCGTGTCTTCATCATACCAATTCGCCGTGGTGAGGTCCCAAGTGCCGGTGCCGCCGGAGCCA
>CAXSIG010000166.1:0-2538 GCA_964237255.1 uncultured Bryobacteraceae bacterium | reverse complement strand
GCCCGGGCTGGTGTGGCGGGGGTCCCAATACTGCCCGCGCGCGGCGGGGGAGGGCCGGGCCGAGGCAGGCGGCGGCGAGCAGGCCGATCCACACGCGCGACGGACGAGGCAGACGCGGTAGTTTCATGGCACGGTGGTAGGGAGTTGCTGGGTGAACAGCAAGGCTTCTGCTGCCTGCCCGAGAAATTGAGTTGGCAGCGGCAACGCCTAAAGGGTCACGAGGGTCAGATCTCACGAGGGTCAACTGCAAGGACGCGAAAGAAGCTTGCCGGGTTAGAAGCTTCATAGCATAGGAAAATGACTGCGTCGGCGACCTCTTTCGCGCGGCCGACGCGAGTGAATAAGTGGAGAGGCAAAGGGGTCAGAGCTTACTCTCGACACCACCGAGGAGATTAGAACATAACTCGCGCTGCCCATTCCTAGACGCGTCGCGATCAGTCTCGAGTCATGGGCGTTTCCGCGCGTAGCTGGCGCGCGATTTCCACCTTCCCCGAATGTCCTTTCGCCCGCTGCGCCAAATCCACCTCCCCGCCAGCGCACCCGTTTCAAAGCCTCGCAGGCCATCCGCTCCGCCATGGCCGCGTCCGTCTCCGGTCGCTCGCTCGCCTTCTCTCCTTTGCTCCCCCGCCGGGCAAGCTTGTCCGCCATCCGATCCCGAAAATCTTCCGCCCCCAGCTTCCACCCCGCCGCAACGGATCGTTCTCTCCGGCTAGGTCCATCGGACAGATCGCGTCTATCCGTCTGCTGAACTCTCGGCGACTCCCCGCCGTATCTTTTTGTAGACTCTGTTCCCCCAATACCCCGTCCACCCAGAGCCAGCTTAAGCGCAGCTTCGACGCAAATATGCCGGATAACTGCTCCAGAGATAACACTCCAAAGCGCCTCCCCCCCCGCTGAAGTCGTTTTACGCGGTCGTCTATCTTCGTCTTCGCGCTGGCCGAAGACCACGACAAATCTTGATAATTTAGTGGACCGGGTTCGACTCTATCGGATGAAAAAACACCCCTCCGGCTGATGTGATTACAGCGATACCACCGGGTAGAAAACCAACCCATTTGTCTTCCGGGCGAGCGGCTACAGCGGGTGAGGGCACCTGCTTCGCGGGACTTATGGTATCGCCGGTGATTTGATGTCGGAACACGCTTCCGCTTCTTGTGATAACGTCAATAGCCCCGGCCCCAATTAAAACCCATTTATCGTCGGGATTCGCCGCTACTCTTGGCCCCGACAGCTTGGAAGGAGCGTTAACCTTGTTGTTCGTGACCTTATGCGCGAAAACGCTTCCATCCGCTTTTATGACTATAATTCGATCGCCGTCGTTGACGATCCACTTGTCTTCGGGACGCCCTGCAACTTCCGATCCGGAAAGCGCATACGCTTCGCCGATGCTTTTTGGATGACTGTATCCGATTGTGCCCGGGCTAGGTCCAATAAGTTGAATGTCGTGCGCGAATGCTTTGCCGCTTGTTGTTATGACGACGATCTTCGACCCCATTAGGAGAACTTTTTTATCTTGTGGGTTAGCTGCAACCTTCGGGCCAGGAAGTAACACCGCCGGCTGAATCCCGTTACTGAGTTGGTGCGCAAAGACTCTTCCATCTTTCGTAATGACGTAAATATATATGTCTGAAAAAAGAACCCACTTGTCTTCTGGGTTCGCCGCTACTCTGGGCCCATCTAGTTTTCGCGCCGCCATGATGTCGCCCGGCGCTGCCACAAGCACTCGTTCATATGGGAGCAAGAGTGAAAGGATCAGTGCCGCGCAGCGGACTAGGAATATGTGTGGATTCAACTTTATATTCTTCATGGAGTTTTTTTTCATTAATCGGACCAAATTTGCAAGTTTTAAATCGCCTAACGAGAACAAGATGAGCGACGGCGGAAGTAAGCGCCGGTTGGTTCGAGTGAAGGGTGAGTGATTTCCGAGCCAAAAAGGCGTCAAGAGAGCAACGAATGGCAGCGCTAATTATTGGTAAGAATCCCTAACCGCAAGAGGCCGCGCTAGCTACGTTAGCGCCGACCCTCACCTTCTACTAAGATTCGAGACGAGCTCGACAATCGCATCACCAACAGGCTGGCAGCCTGTGCTCCCCGGAGCTGGAAGCCGAGTGGAAGGAGGAGTGGTCGAGATGATGAAGCGCTGCTTGGCGCAGAACGGCGACGTGATCGAGATTCGGCAGGTCGCGGAGACTTCGGATTTTTCCCGCGGAGGTGCAGGGGGGCCGCGAAGAGAAATGGTTAAAGACTAGACCTCGCGCCTTGTGAGCCTATTTTCGCGCTTCATCGTGATCGGCGTCGGCCCGCACTTAATGGGGCGGGATGGAGCTGGAGGTCTGAAGGAGGAAATGAAAGAACGAGGAAGCTCTTGCATTCTGATCGATGATTTCATCGTGATTCGTCTTCACGTACTTTCATGACGTCTTCAACGCGTTCCGAAAGGCGAGCGTGTTCTTCGGGAAGGTAGAGAACGAGGTATTGCTCGGCGATGTTCTCCTCAAAGGTGGAGGGCAATCTCGCCCAGGCGAAAAGCTTAACGAG
>CAXSIG010000165.1:0-9263 GCA_964237255.1 uncultured Bryobacteraceae bacterium | reverse complement strand
GTCCAGGATCCTTGCATTCCTTGTACTCGCTTCCGCAGCCGTCGGGCAGGTAGCGAGCCCCTGGGAGACCTACCTTGCCACTGGCGTTAGCGCCGCCGAGCAGAAGCGGTTCCCGGCCGCGGATCAAGCCATGGCAATGGCTTTGCGGGAAGCGGAAAAGTTTGGAGCGTCCGATCCTCGTCTCGCCTCCACGTTAAACACGATTGGCCTAGTGTCCATGGCGGAAGGGAAGCCTGCCGAAGCGGAGGCTGCCTACCGTCGCGCGTTCGCCATATTTGAAAAGCTCTACGGTCCCAAAAGTCTGGACGTTGCGAACGTCGGCTTGAATGTGACGCGGGCGGCGAATCAGATCGGCAAAAGCGAAGCGGCTCTTTCGGTGATCGTCCAGTCGCGAGAAATCTTTGAGACGGTCCTGGGCAAGCAAAGCGCGAAAATGGGTCAGGCCCTTTTCGAGCAAGGCGAGGCTTACCGGCGACTGCATCGCTATGAGGAAGCGGAGACTACCCTGAAGCAAGCGGCCGATCTTCAGGAGTCGCAAGGCGGAATAGAGAGCGCCGAACTGGCTAACAGCCTGAACAGCCTGGCCCTGACCTATGCGGCGCAAGCGAAATATGTTCAGGCAGAGCCAATGTTCAAGTTGTCCCTGAATATCCGGGAGGCCAAATACGGCCTAAACCACCGCGATGTGGTCGCCAGCTTGGACGGGTACGCGGCTATGTTGCGAGAAGCTGGACGCTATAAAGACAGCGTGCCGCTCACGACGCTCTCGGATGTAGTGCGCAAATTGCTCGAAAGCAAAAAGTAGTTTACAGGTCCACCCAGGCGCGGGCCTTAGAGCTTTCGAGAACTTTGTCCAGGATGCGAAGCTGTCGAAGTCCGTCGGCAAATTGCGGATACTCGACGGCGGCGCTCCGGTCGGCGACCGTTCGGTAGAAGCGCCGAAACACCTGTTTGAAAGTGTCGTCGTAACCTTCGCTGTGTCCGCCAGGAAGGTCGGCGTACGAACGGGCCGCATCCAGCATCAAGGAAGGGTCTTTGACAATAACGCGGTTCGGCTTGTTGCGATCGCCCATCCAAAGTTCATCCGGCTGTTCCTGATTCCAGGCGACGGAACCCTTGGAACCATAGACCTCCATGAATAAGCGGTTCTTCCTCCCGGCGGAGATCTGGCTGACGGTAAAAGCGCCGCGCGTTTGCTCGCCAAGCCGAAGCAGTACCGCCGCGAAGTCTTCGGTATCGATAGGAACCTCTTCGTAGTCCGACGGCTCAAGCGTCTTTCCGGAGAACGTTTCAACGGATCCTTTTGGACGCTTGCGAGTTTTGTGGAACGTCTGCAAATCTGCACAAAGCGACGTGATCCGTTCACCGGATATATGCTCCACCATGTCGCACCAGTGTGTGCCGATGTCCGCAAACGCGCGGGAGCGGCCATTCGCGCCCGTATCGATACGCCAGTTCCAGTCCGTATCGTAGAGCAGCCAGTCCTGGGAATAAGTACCCTGCACGGCATAGATTTCACCAAGCTCTCCCGATTCACGAAGACGGCGCATCTGCTGCACCATCGGGTAGTACCGCAGGTTGTGGAATGTGCAATTGGCCAGGTTGCGCGAGTTCGCTTCCGCAACCAGTTGCTCCGCTTCGGTCACAGATGTCGCAAGCGGTTTTTCGCAGAGAACGTTCTTGCCGGCCTTGAGAGCATCCATTGCCATGGGGAAGTGCAGCGCGTTGGGCGTGCAGACATGGACGGCGTCTAACGTCGGGTCGGTTAAGAGGGTTCGGTAATCGCCTGTCGCGCCTTCTACGCTGACCTCATCGGCGAACTTTCGGGCCTTTTCTTCGGTTGAGGCGGCGATCGCGACGATCTCGACACTCCCCAAGCGCCGGATGCCTTCGGTGTGGACTTTTCCCATGAATCCGGTCCCGAATACGGCCGTTCTCAGCTTCTTCATCGCCTTCACTGTATCGCACAACTGTTAGATTGGTAACGGATGCTGGTACGGATTCGGGTGGGTTCGTGGGCTCATACCAACACCTTAAAAATGGCAGTGGCACGCGTGCTGCGCATTGGCGCTTGGGTGTGCTTTGTCATGGGATTTTGGATCGTTGCCGCGGGCTTGCAATGGGCGGAGACATTCCTGGTACGAACGGGAGCGTTCTCGCACTGGCAGGTCTGGATTGCCTTCGGTATTGCATTGCAGCTGGCAGCGTTCCGCCTGAAACGGCCAAATCGCCAGTTGATATCCTAAATTCAGGTCGCTATTCGATGCGTTACGATACCCGTTCCCGTTACGCAGGTTCCAGCTTTGCCAGTTCGCTTCCTTCCGGCGTGAAATGGCTGCTGGTTTCGAATATCGCGCTCTTTATTCTGTATTTCTTTGCATTTCGAACGGAAGCGGGTCAAGTTTTCAATTTGTTCTCACTTGTGCCAAGCGCGGTGATGCGGCATTTGGCCGTCTGGCAGTTGTTCACCTACATGTTTCTGCATGATCCGACGGGCTTTTCACACATCCTGTTCAACATGCTGACGCTCTGGATGTTCGGCGCGGACTTGGAACGGCAATGGGGAACCAAGCGTTTCCTGACGTACTACTTTGTGTGCGGCGTCGGCGCCGGCATCTGTGTAGTGATTATCAATTTACTGTTTGGGGATACGGGCTCTCGGGTGATTGGGGCCTCGGGCGCAATTTACGGTCTCCTCATGGCATTTGGGCTCCTCTATCCCGACCGGACGCTGCTCTTCAGTTTTCTATTTCCGATTCAGGCGAAATATTTCGTCATGATTTTGGGGGCGATCGCTTTCCTCAGCTCGTTCAGCGTTAATAACGGTTTGAGCAATGTGGCACATCTTGGCGGGATGATATTCGGTTATGCGTACCTCAGGATGGAATTTCGAACGGCAGGTTTCGACGCGATCACAAAAAGCTATCGGGAATGGAAGCTGCAGCGCGCCAAGAAGAAGTTTCAGGTCTATATGCGTAAGCACGATCGCGACGGAGGCGGTTGGGTGCAGTAACCTGTGCGGCGAACCTCCCGTCCAGATAACATAGTTCGCAAAGGCGCTTCTCGATGAAATTATTGGTCCTTCCCGTTATTGCCGGTCTCTTCCTATCCGCTCAGGAAGGTCCCATTATCCCCGGTTCCAGCACGGTCTCTCGTCCAAAGAAGAAGGATGCGCCGGCGGCGGAGCCTGCGGAAACCGAACTCCCCAAGATTCCTTCCAAGCTCACGAATAAGAATAAGGAAGGCTTAGCGGATGGACCGAGTTTCAAGGTCGACACACAGATCGTTAACGTAGATGTCGCCGTGATGGACGATAAGGGCCACTTCATTCCCGGTATCCCGCGTGGCAACTTCCGGATCATGGAAGATAACGTTCCCCAACAGATTACAAATTTCGCGCTGGGTGAAGCTCCGGAGACGGTTCTCCTTGTTGTCGAGTTCAGTAATTTGTTTCAGGGTCTCTATGGGCCAGGATGGTTTCAGACTCTCCAGGCCGTTTATGGATTCGTCGAAACGCTGAAGAAAGACGATTACGTCGCCGTCATGGCGTATGACCTCAGGCCTGAAATCCTTTCCGACTTCACTACGAACCGGATGAAAACTGGCGAAGCGTTGCAGCGGCTCCGTATTGCAGCGTTCTCCGAATCGAATCTTTTCGATGCGCTTGTGGAAGCGGAAACGCGCATGAAAGATATCGAAGGGCGGAAGGCGATCGTATTGGTGGCGTCCGGAGTGGATACGTTCAGCAAGCTGACGTACGATAAGACGCGCAAGGTTCTTCAGGATGCAGCGGTTCCCATCTACGCTATCGGTCTTCTACAGACGGTCCGCGATATGGCAGACGCGCGGGGCGGCATGGGCGCTATATCGCGCATGACGTTTCTTCAGGCCGATAACCAGATGAAAACTTTTGCGAAGGAAACCGGAGGCATGGCTTTTTTTCCCCGCTTCTACGGCGAGTTCCCATCCATCTACCAAAACATCTCGCAATCGCTTCGCAATCAGTATTCGCTTGCGTACAATCCATCGAACCAAACGCGCGACGGCAAGTTCCGCAAGATTAAAGTTGAGTTGGTAAACCCAGCGACAAATGAGCCCCTGCGCGTCAGCGATCAAAAGGGCAAGCCGATTAAATATCAGATCATCGCGAAGAGTGGTTACACTGCACCTCGAACCGTAGAGTAGACCGGAAGTCAAGCAATCGATCTACTTCCGATTGAGCGATTTACGAAGTCTGCTTAAATTCGTTGACACGTTTGTAACGGCGCTGTTACGCTGTTTTCCGTCCCATGAATTTACCGCAAGCCATTCTCCTGATCGATGACAACGCTCATGGAATGGTGGCCAGGCGACGTGTCCTAAACGATCTCGGCTTCGAAGTGCAAACTGCGAAGAGCGGCGAACACGCTCTGGCAATCCTGGAGACCGGAAAACATTTTGCCGTGATCGTTACCGATTACCGCATGGGCGGGATGAATGGCATTGAACTGGCCGAGCATGCGAAACGCATTTGTCCTACGTCGCGTACGATTTTGCTATCCGCTTTGGTAGAGCCGTGGGGCATGACGGCCGAGTCCACGGGAACGGATGCGGTCATCATGAAAAGCTCAAATGAGATCGCGGAGCTGACTAGGACGGTGCAACACTTATTGGTGAAGCGAAAGCCGGTATCGTCCGAGAAGAAGCTCGCGAAGAAAGCCGTCCGAAAGAACGTGGTAAAAAACGGTTAGTGAAGTTTCTTCCCTCCGCGCTTGGCGCGGTCGTCTGCTGTGCCCTTGCAGCCGCTCCTCCCGTAAAGCATCGCAGCGCCGCAAAGCATGTTATCGGAAAATCAAAAACTGATATAGCCTCGCGCTGGATGAAGCCGATGACCACTCATGAAAAAGTGGCGCAACTGGTGGTCATTCCTTTTAGCGGACGACCGCTAAATACACGCAGCCGAGCTTATCGCGATTTCGTGAAGCTGGTCGAGCACGATCACGTTGGCGGAATGATCCTGGTGAATGTCACGCAGGGTAAGCTGGTACAAAAGGCCGAGCCACTCGATGTCGCCGCGTTCTTAAACAAGATGCAGCGGTTGGCGACAGTTCCCTTGCTGGTATCCGCGGATCTGGAGCGCGGCGCGTCCATGCGCCTCAACAACACAACGGTATTTCCGCACGCGATGGCTTTTGCCGGTGCGCAGGACCTTGCCGCGGTCAAGGTGGAAGGGGAAATCACAGCACGGGAAGCGCGAGCGGTCGGCATCCATTGGGTTTTCTATCCCGTTGCGGACGTAAATAACAATGCCGATAATCCGATCATCAACATCCGTTCCTTCGGAGAGAATCCGTTAGAAGTTTCAAAGTATGTTGACGCGTTTATCGAGGGCGCCCACTCGGACAAGAACAACTTGGTGCTCACCACCGCCAAGCATTTTCCCGGACATGGCGACACATCGACCGATTCGCACATGAACATGGCGACGATCACCGCCGATCGCGAACGACTCAATCGTCTGGAGTTCGTTCCGTTTCGCTCCGCGATTGAGCACGGCGTCGATGCGGTGATGACGGCACACATCGCCGTTCCGGCTCTCGACGATTCAGGCGTTCCGGCGACACTCAGTCCCAAGATCCTGACAGGCATCCTGCGCGAACAGATGGCATTCAAAGGCATCATCGTCACCGACGCGCTGGAGATGGGCGGCATCGCGAAAGGCTACAAGTCGGGTGAGGCTGCGGTGCGCGCCATTGAAGCCGGAGCCGACGTTCTACTCATGCCTACAGACCCGCACGCGGCGATCGAGGCTGTCGTGACGGCCGTGCATAGCGGACGCATTTCACAGAAGCGTCTCGAAGAGAGTGTGATGCGCGTACTGGCGGCGAAGGTCAAACTGGGGCTGGCAACCGCGAGCACGGTAGACCTCGACAAGATAAATGAGGTGGTGAATGCGCCGGAGTCGAACGCGCAAGCGCAACAGGTGGCGGACCGCTCCGTGACCGTGGTGAAAGGAAGCATGTTCCCGCTACGCGACCCCGCAAAGGCTTGTTATATAGCGCTTGCCGAAGCGCGCAACTCCGTGGAAGGCCAGGTCTTCGCAGCGGAAGTCAAGAAGCGCGCCCCAGCAGCATCCGTGACTATCTTCGATGTAACTACGCCGCCGGAGGAGATGCAGACCGCGGGATGCGACGTGACGGTAGTCGCGGCGTTTGTCTCTGTTTCCGCTTACAAAGGCAACGTGGCGCTGGGCGGAAGCTTTCCTTCACTGCTTGAACGCCTGATCTCGTCGGGAAAGCCGGTGGCGCTGATCGCGCTTGGCAATCCCTACTTGCTTCGGAACTTCAGCGCTGTAACAGGATACATGACGACATATAGCACGGTGCCGCCCGCGGAAATCGCCGCGGTGAAAACGCTTTTTGGAGAGATTCAACCGACAGGCAAACTGCCGGTCACAATTCCAGGACTTACGAAATAGCTTTCCGAAAAGCCGGCCGCAAACCGGACCATTTCTCGGAAACGACAATCGAATTTGCCGGATTGCGTGGATCGTATTTAACGCTAGCCGGGCCAACCATGGACCACGTGTCCTCTGGAACATTCGTCATGCCGCCGAAGTCTTGAGCTGCTGTGTACTCCACGCCGCGCACGGCGTAAGTGTAAATCGCGACCGAACCAGTTACCTCGGTGACGGACGCATCACCCATCTTTCCGTATGCGTTCAGCACCGCTCTGCGTTTCCGCTCCAAGTCCGCAGCTGTGGGCCGGTTCTTGTAGTACGACCGCATGCCCCACCCGACTGCGCCCGCGACCAGAAGCCCGCCCGCTACTAGAATTGCTTCATCGCTGGCCAGAGAACGGAGTTGCACGGAGACTTAAATAGTGTAACAACCAGCTCGCGCTTAGACAGCCGAATGGATGTCCTGCAAGCTCCAAACACGGATGGGATCGCGGCGCCGTGAAGCGACCGCTTCGGCAGCGGCGCGCGCGCCGCTTAAGGTAGTGATGCACGGAACGCGATACATCACCGCACTCCGCCGAATCGCCTTCTCATCCGAGAATGAGACGGCGCCAGTCGCGGTGTAGATGACCAACTGCACGCTTCCAGCCTTCAAGAGATCCACCGCATTGGGACGGCCTTCATTCACCTTGAACACTGTCTTGCACTGCATTCCAGCCGCGCGGATCGCGCTTGCCGTTCCACGGGTGGCTACGAGTTCGAAGCCAAGATCCGCGAACTTGCGCGCCACGTCGACGCCCTCATTCTTGAAACGGTCGTTGACGCTGATGAAGATGGTGCCCTTATCGGGCAAGGGAGTGCCGGCGCTTAACTGCGCTTTCGCGAATGCCTCACCAAAGCTTTCGCCCACACCCATCACTTCACCGGTAGACCGCATCTCCGGTCCCAGCGCCGGATCGACACCCGGAAACTTGTTGAACGGGAACACCGGGCTCTTGACGAAGCTCTGCGGCACCGGCAGCACACCGGTGTGCGTAGTTACGTCGCGCAGCTTCTGGCCAAGCATCAGCGCTACCGCCAATCGAGCGACGGGAACGCCTGTTGCCTTACTCACGTACGGTACTGTGCGGCTGGCGCGGGGGTTCACTTCGATTACATACACCACGCCGTCTTTTACCGCATACTGTACGTTCATCAGTCCGATCACTTTAAGGGCGCGAGCCATTCGGACGGTGTAATCCTGGATGGTAGCGAGCACATCGCGCGGCAGCGAATGCGGAGGCAAAACGCAAGAACTATCGCCCGAATGTACGCCCGCTTCCTCTACATGCTCCATAATGCCGGCGATCAGGACATCCTCTCCATCGGAGAGTGCATCCACATCCACCTCGGTGGCTTCTTCCAGGAAGCGATCCACCAGCACGGGGCGGTCCTGTGAAAACGTGACAGCCTCACGCATGTAGCGCTCTACCGTCGCTTCTTCATAGGCGATCACCATGGCGCGGCCGCCCAAAACGTAGCTGGGACGCACCAAAACCGGGTAGCCGATTCTTCGAGCCACCTCGACCGCCTGCTCGACGCTGGTAGCGGAACCGTTCGCGGGCGACGGGATCTTCAAATCCTCAAGCAGATTCCCAAAAAGCTTTCGGTCCTCCGCCAGATCGATGTTCTCCGGATCTGTCCCGATAATCGGCACGCCAAGCTTCTTGAGCGGCAACGCCAGATTCAGCGGCGTCTGTCCTCCGAACTGGACGATCACACCGTCCGGCTTTTCAGTGTCGTAGATGTTCAACACGTTTTCAAGCGTTAAGGGCTCAAAGTACAAACGGCTTGACGTGTCGTAATCGGTCGATACTGTTTCCGGGTTGCAGTTGACCATGATCGATTCGATGCCTTGGTCCCGCAGCGCAAAGGCTGCATGGCAACAGCAGTAATCAAATTCAATGCCCTGTCCGATGCGATTCGGTCCGCTCCCCAGAATCATGATCTTCGGCTGGTCGGTGGGGTCGGCCTCGCAATACTGCTCGTAGCTGGAATACAGGTATGGAGTGAAACTCTCAAATTCCGCGGAACACGTATCCACGCGATTGAAAACCGCTTTTACACCCAGCGCCTTTCGATGCTCTCGCACCTGCTGTTCGGGAACGTTCCACACGCGGGCCAACGCGCTATCCGAAACGCCTGCCCGCTTCACTTGCCGCAAAAGATCGGTACTCACCGCATCGCAAGACGTCTCGCGGACTTCCTTCTCCAGCATTATGACCTGATGCAACTGCTCAAGAAACCATGGGTCGATGGAAGTCATCGAGTGGATATCTTCCACAGAAAACCCTTGCTCCATCGCGAAGAGAATGTAAGGCAATCGGTCCGGCGTCGGCGTAATCAGCTTATTCGGGATCAAGGCGGGATCGAACTTCTCACTCCCAAACGCCTTGCCTGTTTCGAGCGACCGCATGGCTTTCCACATGGCCTGCTTGAACGTGCGCCCGATCGACATTACTTCCCCGACCGACTTCATTTGTGTCCCGAGCGTTGGGTCGGCGCCGGGAAACTTCTCAAATTGCCACTTTGGAATCTTAACGACAACATAATCGATGGTCGGCTCGAAACTCGCGGGAGTGGTCTTTGTTATGTCGTTGCGAATCTCGTCCAACCGATAACCCACCGCCAGCTTGGCCGCTACTTTCGCAATCGGGTAACCGGTCGCTTTGGACGCCAGTGCCGAACTCCGCGAAACACGGGGGTTCATCTCGATCACCACCATTCGTCCATTCGCGGGCTTAATGGCAAACTGCACGTTCGATCCGCCGGTATCCACGCCGAT
>CAXSIG010000164.1:0-9264 GCA_964237255.1 uncultured Bryobacteraceae bacterium | reverse complement strand
TCGGCTACCCACTTAAAGGCATAGAGATCGGTTTCAGTGATTGGCCGCCCGGCGGCGGAAAGCGAAGCGATAACAGTTAGGCAAAGCGCAAGCAGGCGCATAGTGCCTAACAGTATAGAGTTACTTTTGCACGTGCTGCTGAATGCGCTTCAGCGTTTCAGCGATCCCTTGTAGAATTTGCTCATCGCGTTCGGTCGGGGTATCGGAGGGCGCGGCGTTGGCGTAAGTGAGAGACAGCGTGACTTCAGAGAAGCTGGTTTCCACGTCGCCGGGCTGAACGGTCAGTGATCCCGAGTAGCCTTTTGGTTCGTCCGAATCCCACTCCATTGTCCGAAGCGTTTTGTCGGCTTTGAAGTTGCCATCCGCCGTGTATTTATGGCCGTGTGTTTCTCCATGGATGCGAACCCGGCCTTCACCCGCGGGCTCGGCTTTGTGTACGGTGGGCAGGTAATGCGGGAAGTTTGCCAGGTCGGAGACGAAAGCAAAAACGGCGTCTGCAGGGACGGAAATATCGAGAACTCGCTGGTATTCGGACACTGGTACGATTATGGCAGTTATGGCGGATGATTCCGGTGCTACAGCCGCAAACTTTTTGGCACAAGTCTGCCTTGGCGAACGTATGTCTGCATTGGAGGCGAGAATGCTGAATCTGGAAGTATCGAGACGCCCGCCTCAATAGAACGGAAAACCTTATGAGCATCCTAGATAAACTGTTCGGCCACGAAGAGCCGCAAAGACGCCCGGAACCGCAGCAACCGTATCCACCGCAGCAGCCATATGCCACGAATCAGCCTCCGCAGCAATCCGCGCCGAATGCCGATCAACAGGCCATCGCGCGCTACCAGTACATGCTGAAAACGGCGCCGCCCGAGACCATTGAGCAGGCCCACCAGGAGGCGTTCGCGCAACTCACCCCCGAGCAGCGCAAGCAGGTTCTCCAACAATTGACCAGCGCCGCGCCGCCATCAGAGCGCCCACCGGCTTCAGCGGCCGACGATCCGCAGGCTCTCGCTCGAGCCGCGACCCGTGCAGAAGTTCGGCAGCCCGGCACGCTGGAGCGCTTGTTCGGATCTTCCGGCAGCCCAGGCGGTGGTCAGGGAATGGGGTTCGCGGGAAGCCTGCTCACGGGACTTGCGGGAGCATTCGTGGGCACGGCGATCGCCGACCACTTTTTCCGCGGCCCCATGGGTTCGGGCTTCATGGGATCCGGACTGGGCGGCTTCGGCGGCGGTGGTGGCTATGGGGGCGGTTACGGTGGCGGGACTGTCGTGAACGAAACCGTAAATAATTACGGTTCGGACCGCGACGATAACGACCGGAACGACAAGGGCGACGACAACGATCGGGATTCGGATAACGATGACTCGAACAACTCCGACGACGATTCGAATGACGACAGTTCCGATAACGACGACTCCAACTTCGATGACAGCGCCGATTACGGCGATGCCGGCGGAGACGATTCCGGCAGCACGGACGTTTAGCTCGTTATATGATCGATGGCATGACCATCGACCGTAGGAAATTCCTGGCCGGCGCAGCGGGTGCTATCGCCACCAGCAGCGCCGCGTTGGGCGCGCCCAAAATGGCGCCGCCAAATGACACTGCCAACGTCAAGCTAAGCGTCGCAACCTATTCGTTCCGCAAATTCGATCGCGCCACGACGATCAAGAACATTCAGGCGTTGAACGTCAAATACTGCGACATCAAAGAATTTCACCTGCCGTACAAAGATTGGAAAGAACAACTCCAGACCGAACGCAAAGAGTTTGACGACGCCGGCCTAACTGTTGTCGGCGGCGGCAACATCACCATGTCATCTGACGAAGAACCGAAGCTTCGCGCCATGTTCGATTATGCGAAGGCCGTCGGATTTCCGATTATGATCATCGCGCCCAGCCGGACAAATATGGGGACGATCGAGAAGCTGGTCAAGGAGTACAACATCAAGGTCGCCATCCATAATCATGGCCCGGAAGACAAGAACTATCCAACGCCGGAGAGCGCTCTCGAAATCATCAAAAATATGGATCCGCGCGTCGGGCTCTGTATTGATGTAGGCCATGCGGTTCGCGGCGGCGCTGACGTCGTGAAGTCGATCCGGAATGCGGGTCCGCGCGTCCTCGAAATGCACATGAAAGATCTTGCGGATTTCAACGACAAAGATAGTCAGGTTGCAGTCGGCGACGGCAAGATGCCGATTGCGGCCATCTTCAAAGAACTCGCGAAAATCAATTACACCGGTACCTGTTCGCTTGAATACGAAATCAACGCAGACGATCCGATGCCTGGCATGCTGAAATCCTTTGCGTACATGCGCGGTGTGATTGCAGGGATGAAGGGTTGATTGAAATCGGGGCGGTCCGCGAGGAGACCATCACGGTCGACGAGCGGATCGCCATTAGTTTTTTAGGCGTAGATAGCGGAAGGGTGCTCGCCACGCCTCAAATGATCCAGCACATGGAAATTACCAGCCGCAATTTGCTGAAGCCGATGCTGGACGAAGGTTACGACTCGGTGGGAACCGATGTGTCTGTCAAGCATCTAGGGGCCACCCCGATCGGAATGGATGTTGTTTTCCGAAGCGAGTTGTTATCCGTAAAAGATCGGCGCGCCACCTTCAAGGTCCAAGCACGCGACCCCGACGGCATCATCGGCGAAGGCACGCATGAGCGTTTCATCGTGAATGTCGAGCGTTTCGCAGCCAAGATGCAGTCAAAGCTTGCGGCCAAAAATCGAATAGTCTAGGCCGCCGAAAAATCGATCTCGCACCGACGCGGGAAGCTCGTTTAACTCCGGCCAATAGTCCGAAGCGGGAAAACGTTTCTCCACGTCGATGGCTCCCATCCCGGCTTCCCGAAGGTAGAACGCCATGAGCGCTGACGGTACAGGCCGCGTGTGCGTCGGATCCAAATAGAAGTGCGTCGCGAAAATCGCCAAGCACTCCGGGTTCGGGGTTTCGAACGCGATGAGCGCGCCGCGCTCCAACTTTGCCGCACACAAGTTCACCAGTTCGGGTACGCGTGCGGGAGGCAAATGTTCGATCACTTGAGAGCAGAAAATTGCGGCCAAGGACCGGTCCGTTTGGGAATCCAGCCACCGAAACAAATCGCCCTGCTCCACGTTTAGACCGCGCTTCTGGCAAGCCTCTACCGATTCGGCGCTCGCATCCACGCCGCGCGCAGCGATTCCCGCTTCCCGCATGACATCCAGAAACTCACCGTTTCCGCACCCCAGGTCCACCACTTCGCGAACGCCCCTAAACCGCTCGACATAGAACTCTTGATTACCGCGCACGTAATCCGCAGATCCGCGAAATCGGTCCGCGAAAGCCGGATAATCTAGAGCCGGCGCAGCACTAACGCCCGACGCGGACGTCCCCCGTTGCCGAACGACCCGAAGCTCCGCATGAATCAACCGTTCAAATTCCAGCTTGACTAAGGCGGTATCGTTCCAAAGCTGCTTTTGGATCTGGCCCAACCCGAGTTCCAGCGCTTGCGAAAACTCGCGATGCTGAGTTCGCTGCACTTCGCGCTCATGCGATTCCACAACCAGAGCACGTTGCTCGGCAGCGGCTACGGCCATGTCCACCCGGCTTTGCACGTCCCTTACATGCTGGTCCCATTTTTCCGGCAGTGGAGTGACGGATCTCCGCAGCGCCTCCCCATCCACCGCGAGTTGGTTCACGCGGCTCTCCACATTCGCCGCCAGGTAGTTAACACGGCTCTCTACCGTGCGCACGGATTCCCGAATGCGCTCTACCGAATCGTCAACACCCTGCCGGTTATGCGCCAAATGCCCGCCAAGCTGTTCCCCCATCGCCACCAAAGAACGATTCACTTCATTTACCGATTCCATCAGCGCATCCACGCAGGTAATTACGCTCTGATTGAAGATCACCTGGTCGCGAACAAACCACCCCAGACCGCGCGAGATGCCGCGTTTGACCGTCTGGATAGCGGCATTCGTAATTCCGCCGCGCCGAGGATTGATCGCGCCAATCGCCGCAACTTTCGCCTGCGCCACATCCTTTGCGTGCAGCACAGGCATAAGATCGGCAAGCGGCACAGCGATCTCCTCTCCCGCGCGAGCTTCGCCCGTTGGATGATGCCGCCGGGCCCGCCCTTTAATCTCCTGAACTAACGCCCGAAGCTCTTCCAGCTTCTGCTCATCACTTGCCACGTTTCTTCTTGGACCAGGTCGCGGTTATATTGGAATGCAAACCACCACGCGAACTAAACTCGCCCACTAGCGAAGCTTCCTTCGGCTTACACGCTTCCACCACGTCTTTCAAGAACCGATTCACGACGTTCTCGTAGAAAATTCCCAAGTTGCGATAAGCCAGCGCGTACATCTTGAGCGACTTCAATTCCAGACAGAACTCATCCGGAATGTATCGCAGCGTCAGCACGCCGAAATCCGGCAGCCCGGTCTTCGGGCAAATGGAAGTAAACTCGTCTACCACCACTTCAATCTCGTAATCCGGAAACTGGTTGGGCCAAGTCTCAATTGCCGGCAACTCCGCATCAATGCCCGCCGAGGCGTGCTCGTCCGTGTAAGCTTTTTCTTTTTTCATGACAGTTCGTTAGACAGGGCTTCCAGAAATAACCCAACATCGGTCACCACCCCCACAGCCTGACCGGTACCCCGATCGCTCACCTTGGTCGCAACTGCCGGGTTAATATCCACGCACACAATCTTCACCCAACTCGGCAACATATTCCCGGTCGCGATCGAATGCAGCATCGTACCCAAACACAGCACAATTCCCGCGCCTTTCAAATGAGCCGCATAAGCGTCCTGGGCCGCATTCATATCCGTGATCGTATCCGGCAAAGGACCGTCATCGCGCAGACTACCCGCCAGCACGAACGGGATATTGTTCTTCACGCATTCATACAACACTCCCGATTGCAGCCGCCCCTGTTCCACCGCCCCGCGAATCCCGCCGCAATTGTTAATCGCATTGATCGCGCGCATGTGGTTCCTGTGCCCATGTTCTTCCTGCCGCCCATCCGCCATTCGAATCCCAAGCGATGTCCCCAGCAGTGCCGACTCCACATCATGCACGCCCAGCGCATTCCCGCTCAGCAAAGCATCCACAAAGCCCGCGCGAATAATCCGCGACAATCCACGCGCCCCACCCGTATGCACACAAACCGGACCGGCAACAATTATGATCTTCTGCCCGGCTTCCCTCACCTTGCGCATTAAGCCGGAGGTTTGACGAACCGCCGTCTCCACCTGCCGCTCCGAAGAAATCTCGTTCGACATAAAAGAGAACGAGTTCCGGTCGCGCTCCTTGGCCTCCGGAACCACGCGAATCCCGCGCATCCCCACCACCACCTGGTCGCCCGCTTTTATGTCGCGCAGCCGACGGCATTCCGCGTCCCCACCGCGCACCACCACCAACGCATCCATGCGCTGGTTACGCACTTCCACCCACTGGCTGTCCAGCCGAACCATCGTCCGATGGTTGGTCGTGGAGTAGAAATCTTCCGGCGCGCAAGTGTCACGCTCGATGGCACGCAATTGCGCGTTTCCGGAATCAACCGGCGCGCACCCAATCGCCAGAAGCTGCCCTAACAGGCGATCCATATCGGCGGCCGTCGGCGATTCCACCTTCAACCGAAGATACGAAGCGTCGCTATTCGTCCGCCCGATCGTGAACTCTTCCACTTCGAAGCGGCTGTTGTTCTCCACCACCTTGTCGAAGATCTCCTCCATCACATGCGAGTCGATCAGGTGGCCTTGCGCCTCCACCGATTCCTGAAATTGCATCAAAAACAAGTTTAGCGGGCGGCCATCCTTTGAGCATGCCGGATTGAAAGTGATACTGTTTGTTCAGAAGGAAGCAGGAAGGGACGTCATGAGAACAGAAAGATTGATTTCGCGCGGTTTCATTTTGCTTGGGGCGTTGTCCCTGCAAAATCTGCTACCCGCCCAGACACGATCCCAATCGAGAGCTTGCCAGGATGCGGTGTCCCAGCAATATAACGCCGCGGCGGATGAAATCACGGTCGATCCGGGAACCGTGAACAACGGCAACTCCGTGATGACGTGGCGTACGAGGCGTGGCGATCGCGGATATTGCGAGGTGTCGTCGCGCAACCAGATCGTCAATCTGAACCGAGGCGATTTTCGGGGCGGCGATCGGGGCGGCGATAACGATCGGAATGGCGGCAGCCGTTTCTCGGAAGGGGACGCGATCTCTACCTGTCGCAATGAAGCCGCCAGACGCCTCAACGCAGACATCCGCGATGTCGATGCAAACATATCCGAAAACAGCGGCCCCGACGCGCGCGTCAACTGGAGCTCCAGGGGCCGGCGCGGGTCTTGCACCGTGAGTCGAAATCTAAGGGTCACCGACTTTCGTGAAGATGCGGGTGGAAGCTACACCCGAAATGACCGGGCCAATGAAAATGACCGCAGCAACAGCTACGGAAGAGATCGCAACAACTCCGGCGGCAACCGTGGGGTCGCATTTCCAGCGCGAATCACCAATCGAGGTGGCGGTGGGAAATGTACCTTCGAAGTGGAAGTCGATGGCGTCGCTGAAGTAGAGATCATTGGCGATCAGGGATTCCTCCGGAACCTCTCGGGCAGCCCCGCAACGTGGCGCCGCTTAGAGTGCACCCAGCCCTTTCCCCGGGATGCGCGCGAATTTCGCTTCCAGGGCGTAGATGGCCGCGGCCGCCAGGATTTAGTAAGTCAGCCGCGCGGAGGCTCCGGTGCCATTATCCGGATCGAAGATCCTAAAGCAGGCAGGGAAGGGTACACAGGCGACATCTTTTGGCGTTAACTCGGTCATGCACCACCCAGGACCGGAATCGCTAGCGCCGTTTTTCCATCTCCCGTCGCCGAAGCAGGTCCTGCGCCTCCATTCGTCTTCGAAGAATCAGCGTCTCCAATGCGGCACGCTCCTGCACATCCGCAGCCCCTTTTAGCCCGGCCAACACTGACCCGTTGACCCGAATTCCTGCGCGCTCCAAAGCCCCACGCTGTAACCGCGCATTCCCGCCCTGCCGTGTCGAATCGAAAATCATCTCCCATTCTCCTAATCAAAACAACGGCCCCTCATGCCCGCCGATGTCCTTCCACCCCGCCCGCCAACACGCCAACGCCAGTGCGATCACCAGATCATCATGCTGCCCAGCGCCCTGTGCCCCCATCCGCACCTTCCCCGACCCGCCTTCCCACCGCTCCATGTCCTGCAACTCCGTCACCAGCAGCATCGGCCGCAAGCCTTTGTACAACGTGTCGTCCACCCGCGAAGCCTCATCGATCACCAGCAGATTCACCGACGAAAACCCGCGCACCGTACCATCCGTCCCCGGCAGCGCCACAATACCACTCCCGTTCGGAACTGAATCGAATGCTGGTTGTCTCCATCCCCCCTTCGGCGCGATCCCCAGCCTCCGGACAAACGTCTCCGCCTTGCACAACAACTCCGCGCTCTGCCGTTCCGAAGGACTACAAAACAGAATCAACTGACTCGGCTGCGACCAAGCGCGAAACAGCGCCATAGCCGCCGCGACCGTCGACTTCCCCGATTGCCGCGCCATATTCCAGATCGCCCGCTTGGCTTTCGATAGCAGCCCCTCCATCTGTTTCGCATCGGGAACAAAGCCAAGCCGCGCGGAACAAAACTCCACCGGATCCACGCAAGCCGCCGCGATGTCCTGCCGCGCCCGCGAAATTAGTTGAGGTTTCTCGCCGAACGTCGATCCGTCAGAATGTAAATGCTCACTCACGACCGAATAAGTAGCACGGCACGGTCGCTATCGACACGTGCAGCGCAGCAGATCGGCGCTAAGCGACTGGAACAAAAGCGAGAAAAGATGATTGGGGTTTTGTGATCGTACGCGTTGCAGACGTGAAATGGTCGTGCTTGGCGCGTAGAAAGCTCTTATCTGGGCACTGGCATCTTAAAATCCAACTCTAGACTTCCTGACTGCTCGCGATTTGACGACCTGCTCTGGGAGACGTTAAAGTAGCTCCCTCGCGCTCGGACTCCTTATCCACAGCTTGCCGATATCGTGCCGGCCGACCCGTTTGGATGAGACGCCTACGGTTTGCTTACTTCGCAGTCCCGTAAATGTGCATACTGATGTTTCGCGCTGAGCCTGTCACCCCGTCGGCGTTAGCGTCGACAACCTTGAGAGTCCAAACGCCTGTCGAGGTTTCGCCCCAGTGACGGACCGAAGTGAAGGTGTAGTTCGAGAAATCGGCAGCTTTGTCGGGGGCGCGGTTATTGACGATGCTGATCATTCCCGAAGGGAGAAGTCAGGACGAAGCCGATCTCACCGCGGTTGCAGGGGCAAGTGGCGCAAATGTATTCAGGTCAAACCGATGAAGACTCATATTTCCCTCCCAGTGGATTGGCTTTTCAGGCTATTGCTCCTGGCGAAGCTTATTTATTAAGAGAAAGGGAAATCCGGTGGCGAAAGTGTTCAATTTGGGAAGTGGGTCAATTTGACCTTTGATAAAGTAACGCCGTTTACAGTCGATTTGAGGCGCGGTGATCGCCCCGATTCCGGGAACACCGTCTACCGTTCAGCAATTCGATACTCGAATGGCTTGGGCGCGTCGGCGACGAACCGAGCCGTCGCCCCATCACGTACGGGCGCGAGATCAAGATTCACGCACTTACAGTTTCCCCCTGGATAACATACCAACTCGCAGTAACCGGGACACGCACCGAGCGTGTTTCCGAATATCAGTGGCTGGCAGGAACAGGAAAAGGAAAACCCAGGCGGCGGGTCAGATTGGCAAAGCGAGGATCCGGCCGAAAGACATCGTAGTAGAAGGACGCCAGTTCGAACCTTGTTTCGTGCGCCTGAAACGCTTTATCTAACCAGGCGAATGTCGAGTCGGCGTCACTCAATCCCGCGTAAACCAGAGCGTGGTCGATCGGCGAAACCCATCTCTGCCCCGACATCGTTGTGAGCTCCTTCAGAATTCTCAGAGCCATATCCCGCTCGCCGGCTCGTCCATACGCGAACCCAAGATATCCTCGAAAAAGCGGCCCATCCGCTATGCTGAGGGCCTTCGCCAAAGAAGCGATGGATTTCGAAAAGTCGCCCTTGGCCGCGTAGGAGACGCCTTGCCACCAGAGTGCCTGTACGAAAAGGGGATCGAATTCAAGAGCCTCCCGGCTAGCTTGAATTGCCTCATTGTAGCGGCGCGAGCGAAAGAAGAGCATGGCGCGGCTTGAATAGCTGATGGCAGAAGCCGGATCCAGTTTCAGCGTTCTGTCGTTCA
>CAXSIG010000163.1:5098-9275 GCA_964237255.1 uncultured Bryobacteraceae bacterium | reverse complement strand
CGGTGGTCATCGGCACCTACACGCACACCGAAACAACTGAGAAGGCAATGGATCTGGCGCTACAGATTCTGAACCGGCTGGTGACCACGGGCATCACAGCCGACCAACTTGCATCGGCCAAAGCCTACGTCAAAGGCACCTACCCACCACAGCATCTCGAAACCAGCGACCAGGTTGGCGCCATGGTAAGCGATATCGAATTGTTCGGCCTGAATCGCGGCGAGGTGGACGACCTGTTCTCCCGCATCGATTCCGTCACCGTCGATCAGGCCAATGCAACCGCGAAGAAATATTACGGCGGCAACGATCTTGTGTTTGTCGTCATGGGCAATGCTTCGAAAATTCGCGACATGGTGAAGAAGTATGCGCCCGATGTTCGCGAGGTACCAGCCAAAACTCCAGGGTTCCGATAAATCATGATTAAGCTCATTTCCGTTCTTCTTCTCGGTGTATCCATGACAGCCCAAATGAAGAAAATCCTGCTTGCCGATGGCGATCCGCAGATGTTGCAGACGCTCTCCAGCGCTTCAAATAAGGTTCGCGTCGTGCAGGTGAATCGCTCCAATATCATGCAGGAATTGCCGGATGCCGACGCGTTGATCGGCGAACCTACACCCGAGCAGATCCGCGCGGGGAAGAACCTCAAATGGGTCCAGATTATGTCCGCTGGCGCCGAACGCGTCTTGTTTCTCTCAGGCGGCAATGATCTGCGCGATAGCAACATCGTACTAACCAACAACCGGATTGTTCAGGGACCTGAGATCGCAGACCACGCGTTGGCGCTGCTCCTTACCCTGTCACGCGGGCTGAACAAGTTCATCGCGGACGATAAGACTGAGACCTGGAATGCGAGGAACTATCACGGCATCGAATTGAACGGCAAGACAGCTGTAGTGATCGGCGTGGGCGGCATCGGACAACAGATCGCGACGCGGGCTTGGGCGTTCGGGATGAACGTGATCGGTGTCGATCCCAAGGACTATCCCATCTCGCCGTTCATCAAGCGCATGGTGAAGCCGGACCAGTTGGACGATGTGCTGCCTGAGGCGGATGTCCTGTTCATCTCTGCGCCGCACACGGAGCAGAGCCACAAAATGGTGGGACCGAAGCAGTTCTCTCTGCTCAAGAAGGGAAGCTACTTCGTCGCCGTAAGCCGTGGCGGTACATATGACATGCCGTCGCTCGTGAAGGCGCTCGATGAACAGCGTTTGGCGGGAGCGGGCGTCGATGTAACGGACCCGGAACCGCTGCCCCCCGGCCATGCGCTTTGGAAATTCAACAACGCGATTGTCACACCGCACATCGCGGGCCGGTCCGACATGGATCGGGGCCGCATGGTGAACACAATCCGCGAGAACATCGTTCGCTTCGCGGACGGCAAGCCGTTGATCAACGTAGTCGATAAACAAAGGGGCTTCTAGTGATGCAGACGACACGACGCACTTTCGTAGCGGGATCGCTGGCTGCTTCTGCCTACGCGCAGATACAGGGCTCGAACGACCGCCTTCGCGTTGGCGTTATCGGCTGCGGTATCCAAGGCAACGCGCACCTGAAAGCACTGCTACGGATCAAGGAGCAGGACAACGTGGAAGTCGCGGCGGTTTGCGACGTCTTCCAGAAGCGCGCCGACGCCGCATCGCAGCTGACCGGCGGTAAAGTCATCAAGGATTATCGCGACTTGATGAGCTCGAAGGATCTGGACTACATCCTGATCGCTACGCCCGAACACTGGCATTACCAGATGCTTCTCGATGGACTTCCCGCGGGTAAGCACATTTACTGCGAGAAGCCGATGACTCACACCGTGGAGCAGGCGAAACACATCACGGGGAAGATCAACGAAGCGACCAAACAGAAAGTCCAAATCGGCGTGCAAGGTATGTCCGATGATTCCTACGAGACCGCGAACAAGTACGTCAAGGAAGGCGCGCTTGGAAAAGTCGTGATTGCGCAGATCGACTATGCGCGCAATCACAAGGATGACTTCTGGGCTTACGACATCGATCCCGATGCGAAGCCCGGCGAGAACCTGGATTGGAAGCAGTGGCTCGGACCGGCCCCGAAACGGCCTTCGATGGCGCCGCTATTGGGATTACTCAGGCGGCATCGCGACCGATCTCTTCATTCATCGAGCGACACGGATCATCAAGTCGCTGAGCTTGGACTTTCCCGAGCGCGGCACGGGAACAGGCGGCAAGTTCGAGTTCACCGACAGCTTGGCGGAAATTCCCGATACGCTGAACGTCATGCTTGATTATCCGGGCGGACCGACCGTGCTACTCGTCTCCTCAATGGCCAACAGCACGAAAGTCGAACACGTACTGCGTGGTCACAAGGCAACGCTGACATTCACGCCTTCCGGCTTCACGATCACTCCGCAAGCCGAGTTTGCGAAGGACGTGCAGCCTGTTACGTATGAGAAGCACGGCGCCGAAAGCCTGGATCTGCATCATGGCAATCTGATGAACGCGATCCGGCATAACGAGCCACTGAAGTGCAACGCGAACCTCGCCTACCGTGGCATCGTGGCGTGCATGATGGGAGTCCAGAGCTTTCGCGAACGGAAGTACCTGGCTTGGGACAAGACCAAAGAAAAGCTAATTCACGCTTAAACGACTACAGCGGGATTCGATAGCGTTCCCAATCCGGGGACGGTAATACTAATAACATCGCCCGCCCCGAGCGCCGCTTCTTCCGTAACAATGATGCCGGTACCGGTCAGGACAACAGAAGACGACGGCACACTATTCGAACGCAGCAAGTAGTCAACCATCGTCTCGAATTTGCGGTTCAGGCGGCTGGTCGATGTCTTGCCTTCAAAGCGCGTCACATCCCCGCGCTTAACGGTGCATGTCATCTCAAGGGCGTAAGGGTTTTCAATCTCATCCGGAGTCAAAAGGAACGGCCCTAGCGAGCAGCAACCGTTGAACGTCTTCGATTGCGGTAAGTAGAGCGGGTTCTCCCGTTCGATATCCCACGCACTCACATCGTTGGCGAGCGTGTAGCCAAGGATCGTTCCGCGTCTACCGAGAATCAGCGCCAATTCCGGTTCCGGAGCTGTAAATTTCGAATCTGCCCGTAAACCGACCTGCTGGTTCGGACCCACGCAAACTCGGCTGGTGCCCTTGAAGAAGATCTCGGGACGAGGATCCCGATAGACCTGCGCGTACATGCCATCGCGCGTGCCCTGCTCGCCATCGCGAAAGCTGGCGCTGGTCTCATACGTACAACCGCAGCCCCATACCTCACATGGATGAATTGGGATGATTGGTTTCGCTTCCTGCGTGTGTCGGCTGGCCAGTTGATTCGCTAATTGACCGAGCGGGATGCTCTCGGCTTCGGACCGGCTAATCAGGTCGCGCATGGTGTGGCCGGGGATCGGGCGGGCCGTTCCCTCTGTGGGGAAGATAGCGGCCACGTGGCCGCCGGCTTGAGAGATTTGTCCGAGTCGCATCTAATATTTCAGGTAAACCGTCTTATAGTCGCTGTAGAAATCGAGCGCGGCAGGGCCTTGCTCTTTTGGTCCAAAGCTGGAGTCTTTCGTGCCGCCGAAGGGAAGTTGATACTCAACGCCCGCGCTCGGAAGGTTGACGGTCAGAAGCCCAGCTTCCGCTTTATAGATAAATTCAAAGACACGCGAAATGTTCGTGGTCTGAATCGAAGCCGACAGCCCGAAAGGCGTGTTGTTTGCCATGCGAAGCGCGTCGGCAGGGTCCTTCGCCTTCATAATGGAAAGCACCGGTCCGAAGATTTCCTCTTTCGCGATCGTCATCTCTTCGGTAACGCCTGCAAACACCGTGGGCTCTACGAAAAATCCTTTGGCAAGAGCGCCGTCGCTGAGTTGTTTGCCGCCGCAAAGCGGTTCACCCGCTTCTTTGCGTCCGATCTCGATGTACTTCAGCACGGTATCCAACTGTCCTTTATCCACACACGTATCGATACCCGCCTGCATTCCATCGCCGACCTTCAGCTTCTTCGTTCGCTCGACAACCGCATCCACGAACTTGTCATAGATACCTTCTTCTACGATGGCGCGGCTGGTAGCAGTGCACTTCTGGCCGGTCGAGAACATCGACGCGTTGACCACATTCTCTACAGCGGATCCAAACTCGGCATCGTTCAGAACGATGGTCGGATTCTTGCCCCCCATTTCCAACTGAATTCGTAAATGGCGTTT
>CAXSIG010000163.1:0-5088 GCA_964237255.1 uncultured Bryobacteraceae bacterium | reverse complement strand
CGACGCTTCCGTATGGATCCAGTTACCGATGTCGTTTGACCCAGTGAACGAAATGGCACGCAGGCCCTTGGCGCTCACCATGGCTTCGCCCAACTCACCGCCCGATCCGGCAACGAAATTGATCACACCCTTCGGAATCCCGGCTTCGTGCAGCGCTTCCACTAAGCGCCAGCAGCAGAGCGGAGACACGCTCGCCGGTTTCACCAGCACCGTGTTGCCGCAGACCAGCGCGGGCGCCATCTTCCATGCCGGTATCGCGATCGGAAAGTTCCAGGGCGTGATCAGCCCAACAACGCCGATCGGCTTACGCACGGCGAACATGTGAACACGGTCGCGCTCCGATGGCACCATATGGCCGGCCATGCGCGACCCCTCCCCACCGAAGTACCGAAAAATATTGATCGCCCGACGCACTTCGCCCTTGGCTTCAGGGAGCGTCTTCCCTTCCTCGCGCGTCATCTCCGCGCCCAGTTGATCGAACTGCCGCTCCAGAATATCGGCAGCCTTAAAGAGAATCGCCCCACGATTCGGCGCGGGCATGGAAGACCACGCGGGGAACGCGGCCTCAGCGGCCTCAGCGGCACGCGCCATATCGGCCGCGGTGCCCTTACAAAATAAACCGACTACTTCATCGGTATTGGCCGGATTGCGATCTTCGAACGTCTTGGCGGATTCAACCCACTCGCCGTTAATGTAATTCGCGAAAGTTGGCGTGCTCATGTGTAATTAGAATTTTACGGACGGGACGGCGCGGGAATTCGGATCGGTCTTGAAGTAAGCATCGTTACGCTGGAATCCCGCGAGACTGGCGACAACGTTGTTCGGAAAAAGCTGGAGCGTTGTGTTGTAGTCCTGAACGGCTTCATTGTACTTCTGGCGAGAGCGCAAGATGCGATTTTCCGTACCCGAAAGCTCAAACTGCAGGTTTTGAAAGTTCACATTGGCCTTCAGATTGGGATAATTTTCCACTACCACCAGAAGCCGGCCAAGCGCGCCATCCAGCTTCTGATTCGCATCGATCTTGTCCTGCGGAGTCTGCGCGTTTAGCAGCCCGGCGCGGGCGTTCGCAACCGATTGGACCACTTGCGTCTCTTCCTTCGCGTAGCCTTTCACGGTCTCCACCAGATTCGGAATCAGGTCGGCGCGACGCTGAAGATCGGTATCGATTTGCGACCAGCCGGCGTTGATGGTCTCGCGTTTGGTGGAGAGCTCATTGCGGACCCCGATGAACTTCGAGCCAAACGCCAGCCCTCCGATCACAAGAATGCCCACTACGATCAGTAATGCCTTCATACCTTCATTGTCCTCTTACTTTTCGAGTTGGTCCACCGCTGCGATGACCGCTGAACATTCTCTCAGATATGCCGCAAGGAGTGGTTCCGGGTCCAGCGCCTTGAGCGGGGTGCGTTCCTCACGAGCGTCCAGCAGGGTGAGAAACGGATCGGGCGAGATCCCGAACGCCTCGGCGCATTCTTGAACGATGGCCCGCTTCCGCGGCTCCGGCGAGCGCCCGTGCAGGATCAAGGCATGGCGAAAAAGCACGCAAAACGTGGAGACCGAATCGGCAAGCAACCGGGCAAGTGCGTCACGATCGGAAAACGCCGCGGCAGCTTTGGTGCGAAGCCGAAGCAATTTCGCGCGTAGTTCGCGTTCCACTTGAGCGCGGTAAAACGAATTATCGACCGTCAGAGCGGAAACCACATCCCTGCCGTACAGAATGCGATGGGTTTGCTTAATGTCGTGAAATTCAATGGCAAAACAATCGGTGGAGTGGGCCACCTCTTCTTCGCTCAACAGCAACGGCGGCGGGTTACCTTCCGATGTCCACCAGTTCGTAACAGGCTCGGACGCACGCAGGTCGGCGGGGGTGACGGACTGAAGAACGATGAGAGTGTTGATGTCCGAAAAATTCTTATCCGCCTCCCCCGAAGCCGCGCTCCCGTACAAGATCACGGAAACCAGCTGGTCGCTATGCGCTTTCGTGAGGCGTGCGACGAGTTGGTCTAACGTGGCGGGCATGAGGACGAAGTTGCCAGTTTAGCAGCGAACGCGTTACACTCCCTCAACCGTTCGTTTCTATGCCCACCCTGAATCGAAACTTCGCACTGCTCTTTACTGCCAACGCACTTGTCCAGTCGGCGACGGCTGCCGCTGTGCCTAGCTACCAGCAATTTCTCAGCCCAGCCTCGCCGCAGGAAGTTGTGGCGGCGCGAACTTCGGACAAGATTGCCTGGGTGGACTACGCCGAAGGCAAGCGCAACGCTTACGCAGCCGTGGCACCGGCATTTACACCCGTAAAGCTAACGAACTTCCCCAAAGACGACGGCATCATGATGTCCGAAATCAAGATCTCGGACGACGGCAGCACAGTGGTATTCTTGCGCGGCGAACAACCGAATCGTGAGGGCTGGGCGCCGAATGCCTCAGCCGATCCCAACGGGCCGGAGCATGCAATTTGGGCTGCGCGTACGAACACTCCCGGGAAAGCGTGGCGAGTGGTGGACGCAACGAATCCAGTCCTCGCGCCAGATGGAAGCTCCATTCTGTTCGTCAAGGCCGGTCAAATTTACCGCGCGAAACTCAGCCCGGTAAAACCCGCCGGCGACGTGGATCGCGGCGAAAAGGCTTTCATCAGCGAATGGGGCATACAAAGCGATCCGAAGTGGTCGCCCGACGGCCGAAAGATCGCCTTCGTCAGCACGCGCACGGATCACAGCTTCGTCGTGGTCTGTGACGTAGCCACTCATACTGTGAAGTACCTGTCGCCAAGCGTTGATTTCGACACCGCGCCCATGTGGCTCCCCGACAGCAAGCACCTGATATTCCTCCGTCGACCCGGTCTTCCGTTTGGACAACAAGCGCAACAGGGCAACGGCGGAATCGGGCTTCCCAATGGACCGGCACTGCAGAATCCCGGCGCACCCGCGGCTACTCCGGCTGCGGCCAGGGGAAACGGGCGCGGCGGTGGCCGCGGTAATCAGCCGGCACCCGCGGCGACCACCGCCAGTAATAATGCTCCCGGCCTCATGCGAGCGACCTTCCGCGGTGGCTACACTCTCACCTTCTACAAGGCTGACGTAGCAACAGGCGATGCCGAGGAAGTGTGGCATAACCAGCCGAATGACCCGCTCGCCGGTACCGTCCTGAACGCCCACCTTGCCGGCGACTACGTTGTATTCCCACTGTTCGTCCCGGGAGCGCGAGGCGGTGGCAGAGGTGGGCAAGCCCAGACCGAGTCCGCGCCCACTCCCGCTCAGGGCAAAGCCGACGAGTGGGAACGCTATTACTCATTGAACGTCACCGAAAAGGCCGCGCGTCCCGTACTCCTGACAACCACCGACGGGCTCATTGAAAATCAGACATCCATCGCTTTCTCAGCCGATGGAAAGTCCTTCTTCTACAGCACCAACGCCCACGACATTGAACGCCGCCACATATGGGCCGTCCCCGTCAGCGGCGGCACACCCATTCAGATCACCACGGGAGAAGGCGTCGAGACGTATCCGGCTCCGCTGGCGTCCGGCAAGTACTTAGCGACGTTAAGCGCCAACTGGAACATGCCGCAATCGGTCGGCGTTTGGAAGTTAGGCGCGGAACCAGCCCCGCCGCAGAAAATCGTTTTCCCGGCTTCCCTGCCCGGCTTTCCCACCGCCGCGCACGTAAAGCCGGAGATCGTGATCACCAAAGCAGCCGATGGGATGGAGGTCCACAACCAACTCTTCCTCCCGGCGGATCTCAAGCCCGGTGAGCGCCGCCCGGCCATCGTGTTCGTTCATGGAGGACCGCAACGGCAGATGATGCCCGCCTATCATTACATGCAGTTCTACCATTGGGCTTACGGCATCAATGAATGGCTGGCGAGTCAGGGCTATGTGGTGATGTCGGTAAACTATCGCAGCGGTGTTGGTTATGGCCGGTCGTTCCGGACCGCCGCAAACACCGGAGCGGCCGGGAATAGCGAATATCAGGATGTCGTTGCCGGTGGCAAGTATCTCCAAACGCGCGCCGACGTGGATCCGAACCGCGTAGGCATCTGGGGCCTTTCTTACGGTGGTCTGCTCACAGCTCAGGCGCTGGCGCGCAACTCCGACCTCTTCAAGGCCGGCGTAGACCTCGCGGGCGTTCACTTATTCGGCAGTTCGCTCGATCCGGCATCGGTCTCATATAAGTCGTCTGCGATCGGCGCGATTGACGGCTGGAAATCGCCGGTTCTGTTGATCCAGGGCGACGACGATCGTAACGTAGCCTTCCAGCAGATGACCGGCTTGGTGCAGATGTTGCGTCAGCGCGACGTTTACTACGAACTGATCGTCTTTCCGGACGACGTGCACGAATCCCTTCTGCATAGCCGTTGGATCTACACCCTGGGCCGCATGGAAACGTTTCTGCGCAAGTTCTTGTGGGACATGCCGGTGAAGACCAGCGAGTAGATCGACGAACTCACAAACTCAATATCTCCCGCAGCCTGTCCGATTGCCGCCGGGACATCTCGATGGTTTGACCGCCCCGGAGCGTCGCCATCAACCCGCCGCTGACTCCGATGTGCGTCTTCTCAATCCATGCCAAGTTCAGGATATGTTTTCGGCTTGCACGGAAAAACGCCGCCGAATCGAGTTGGCTTTCCAGCAAGTTGAGCGATTTTCGAATTAACGGCCGTTCGTCGCGGAAGTGCACGCGCGTGTAATTGCCCTCAGACTCCAATAGGAAAATATCCGCGGTGCGCACGATCCAGCATCGGTCGCCATCGCGTACAAACACCTGGTTCAGCCGGCTCACATCCTGCGTAGGCTTCACCCGTTTCAGTGCTGCCGCAAGCCGTTCCGGAGCGATGGGCTTCAGAAGGTAATCAAGCGCGTTGACCTCGAACGCACGAATCGCCCATTGGTCAAACGCAGTGGTGAAAATAATCAGCGGGATGACTTCCAACTGCTCCAGCAAATCGAAACCGCTGCCCCCTGGCATCTGGATATCCAGAAAAACTAATTCGGGTTTTAGACTCGAAATCTGCTCCCGCGCCTCATGAACATTGCGCGCTTCCCCAACGACTTCCACTGAGCGATGCGCCTCCAAGAGCCGCAACAGTTCTAC
>CAXSIG010000162.1:6975-9309 GCA_964237255.1 uncultured Bryobacteraceae bacterium | reverse complement strand
CTTCGTGCCGGGGCGGCGCGGGTCAAAGTCGCGGGCGCGAAACAAGTCCGTCGAAGAGATGACCGCGGTGCCCATGGGCCGGTACTCATGCGTGCCTTCCGCGCGGGCGATACCGTTTGAAAGATAAAGCTCAAACCCCACAGCGGACTAGTAGCTCTTGCTAAAGCCGTTGCGCGAATTCGTCACGGTAAAGTGTCCGTCGCCGCGGGCTTGCAGCTTGATGTAGTTGCCCGCGTCGTCCGTTGCGCTGGGATTGGCTATTAACTTTTCATCCACGTTGCTGGACGCCCCGCCGGCTTCCGAAAAGTGCACCTGCCACAGGTCCAGCAGGCCTGGGGAGTCATGCACCGTCTTCCAAGCCTCCGGCGCTCCGCCCTTCTTCGCGCCGTTGTTCATAATGGCGACGCGCGGGTGAATGGCGCGCACCAAAGCCGGATTGTTGGACTGGGCAAGGCCATGATGCGTGGTGAGATAAACGTCCACGGTTCCGATCCGGTTCGACGGGCAGACAAGATCGGACTCCTTATTCCAGGTGAGATCGCCCAGATCGAGAATCTTGAATTTGCCGTAGGTGATCAGCGTGCCGAGAGAGCGGGCGTTCTCGGATGGGTCCGCTTCCTTCGGCTGAATGCCCGCGCAGTTTGGGTTCGGCTTGCCGCCATCGGAGATCTGATTACCGGCCGCAGTCAAAACCCGCACCTTAAGACCGGGGACCGGAATCATGTCGCCCGGCTTTGCCTCTATGTGCTGCCCGGACTCCCGCGTTTTGGCGTAATCAGCGAAGAGCTTGTCCCCTTCGGGAGTGTGCTCAAACGATTCACCATGATCGACGAAGTGCTTGATCGGCATCAGCGCCGCGAGTTGTGGAACACCGCCGGCATGGTCCGTGTGATAGTGCGTGATGACGAGGAAATCAATCTGGGTTACACCCGCATCTTTCGCAACGGTTGCGATCCGCTTCGCGTCGCGTCCGTTGAATCCGGGCCAACCGGTATCGATCAACATCGATTGACCTGTAGGCGAGACGAAAAGCGTCGCCTGCCCGCCTTCCACATCGACGAAGTAAACCGTGAGTTCTTTCGGGGCGGCGAAGCAGGTGGCGAGAGAAAACAGCAGCAGCGCTAGTAATCGAATCATGATCGACCGCATCGTATCATGTCGAGTTGAGGCTCCGAACTCTCTCATCCTGTAGGACGTCTCATCCCTCTTGGGTCCGGCAATTGTGACGATGGAGAAATACGAAGCGCTTGCTGCCGCGATGGTAGCGATTTACGCGTCGGGTGATAGTGCCGCGATGGACCAATTCAATCGGCACTATGGGCGGTCGACGACGGTGGCGAATTTCGCGCAATGGTCTGGCGGCAAATGTACAAGGTCCGCCAAGCCAACGGCGCGGCTGCGGCATTCGGGATTCCTGAAGCGGAGGAGATGATCGCCCGCAACGCCGGATTCGGAAACTGGGGTGGGCTGATGGCGTCGCTCCGGGGTGAAGGCATGCCCGCCGTGCCCGCGTACTCGCGCGATATAAAAGCGAGAATCTCGATTGATCGCGATGTGACTGAAAGCGACTGGCTGGATGTAGTCGCCGCGGCGCGCGAGCACCGCATTACTGGCATTGAGGCGAATGGGCGCATGACGGATGCGGCGTTGCGTCAGATCACCGGCTTAGAGAGCGTAACTGCGCTCCGTCTGGGCGGCTCGCGCGAACTTTCGGACAATGGCTTGCTGCAACTCGCCTCCATGCCGTGGTTGGAAGAGTTGGATCTGAGCGAATACCCAGGCGGCAAGTTGACGGACCGAGGTCTGGAAGTGCTGCGCTCCCTGCCGAACCTGCAACGGTTCGAGATGACGTGGCAGGGTGGTGTATCGGATGCGGGCTTGGCGAACCTGCGGCACTGCGAAAAGCTGCAAGTCGTCAATCTGATGGGCGTGCCGTGTGGCGACGGCGTGATTCGCGCGCTCAGCGGCAAACCTGCTCTGCGGCGGTTCAGCACCGGGAAGCTTGTAACGGATGCGGGTCTTATGGCACTGCCCGACATTCCTCTGTTTCGCACTTGGAATGGCGATAATGCGGAAGGCGACGAAACCTTTTTGCTGATCGACGGGCCCTTCACAAACGACGGTTTGACCATTTTGCGTGACATGGAAGGCCTCGCATCGCTTGACCTGTTCTGGCATGTCGATAAGATCACGTCGGATGGATTCGCGGTCTTGCGAGACCTGCCGCATCTGGTGTCGTTGGGCTGCGATGGAAAGCTAAGCAACAACCGCGCTATGCGTCACATTGGAGCGATGCGCGGATTACGTAGGCTGCGCGCGCAAGGTTCGACCGCA
>CAXSIG010000162.1:0-6965 GCA_964237255.1 uncultured Bryobacteraceae bacterium | reverse complement strand
ACCGACACCGGGTTTATCGCTCTTAGCCGGTCGCCGACGCTTGAGAAGTTTTGGGGACGCGAAGCGCCGAATTTAACGGGAAAAGGGTTCGTATCTTTCGCCGAGATGCCTTCTCTTCGGACGTTGGGTGTGAGTTTGAAAAACGTCGACGATGATGCCCTATCAAGCTTGCAACAGTTCCCGGCGTTGCGCGAGTTAACGCCGATCGACGTGCAGGATGACGGCTTCCGGCATATCGGCACCTGCGAGAAACTGGAACGCCTCTCTTGCATGTATTGCCGCGACACCACGGATATCGCGACCGAACATGTCGCGGCATTGCACCTGAAATCCTATTACGCGGGTCTGACGAAGATCACCGACAAAAGCTTGGAGATACTAAGCCGGATGGAGACGCTGGAAAGTGTTGAGCTGTTTGAAACGAAATCCGTGACCGATGCTGGCGTTGCTCACCTGGCCCGCTTGCCTAAGCTTCGTGAGGTCAATTTCAGCGGCCTGCCCAACGTGACGTTCTGGGGGACATCCGTCCTTCCGGCAGAGGTCAACGTTCGCTTCGATGTGTGACGGATCTTAAAGTCCAGCAAACTTAATGGACGGACCTTCCGTGAGCAGCCTACGCAGGTAGTCGACCTGACCCAGGTGGTAACTCAGGTGCCCGAACAGGTGCATGAGGAATTGTCGCGTGGTGAGCGGCGTGCCGAGTACTTGCTCCGGAAAAACCACGTCGAGCTGTTCCGAAGTGAGGGTTTCAATGACGCCCGGTATGGAGTCCTTAACGCCATTCACTCGGGACATCAGTTCCGCTGCCGGTAGCGCGGGCGAACTAAACTCCAACGGACGATCGCGCGTATAAGGAATCCCGCCAAGCTGACGGCCAACATACTCGCGAAGATTCCCCTCCAGATGCAGAGTCAAATGTCCAGCACTGTTTGCTACTCCAGGGCGTATGGCCCATAGCATCGCTTCATCTGGAAATGCTCCCACTTCCTGGGCCAATCGGGTGAGGTCGCGTCGGAACAGCGCGGCGAGTTCGGTGCTCAATGCCATAGCTCATTATGGGATGAGTGAAGATTGCAACGTTCAACGTGAATTCCATTCGGAAACGGCTACCCATCGTGCTGGACTGGCTCGACCGGCACCAGCCTGATGTGCTTTGCCTGCAAGAGACGAAGGTGCAGGATGAGGAGTTCCCGCTGCTCGCATTACAAGCTGCCGGTTATCAGGTAACGTTTCGGGGCATGAAGGGCTATAACGGTGTCGCTACTCTGACTCGCGCCCAGCCAGAGTACGTGGTTCATGGTTTACATGAGAGTCCGGATAACGAAGATGTTCGCATTTTGCAAGTAGTAGTGAATGGAATTCCCATCGTCAATACGTACGTGCCGCAGGGGAAGAGCATTACATCAGACAGTTATGTGTTCAAGCTGGAGTGGTTCGCTCGCCTTCATCGCTATTTCAAAGAACGCCTGGATCCTACAAAACCTGCCATCTGGCTCGGCGACCTGAACATTGCGCCGGAACCAATCGATGTATACCATCCCGACCGCCGAATGAACGACCCCGACTTCCATATTGACGCCCGCAATGCATTCAAAGCTGTCACAGCGTGGGGCTTCATCGATGTCTACCGGCAGCTTCATCCCGATCGCATTCAGTACACGTACTGGGATTATTTCCGCAACTCTTTTACAAACAACTGGGGCTGGCGGATCGACCACATCATGGCCACCGCTTCTCTTGCGACCGTCTGCCGCGCCGTAGAAGTCGATCTTGAGCCCCGCCGTGCCGAATCGGCCTCCGACCATACGGTGGTCTGGGCCGAGTTCAACGTTTAACGTTTATGATGTGGCGCTTCGGCTTCGGTGCTCTTGCTTGGGCCGGTATCGGCGGCCCAATCGTCAGCTGGAACCGAGCCGATGCCAGTCAGACCTAGATCGGGGTCGGAAGCGTCCTTCACCGTTAGGTCATCCAGGCCGCCGTCGCCTTTCAACGGCGTTTCACCTTTCGTTTCAAAACCGCCGGCGCTGGCATCGCCTGTGACGTTGCCCGACGCGCCACCGTTCCCACCCGATGCTCCGGAGCCTCCTCGATCCGCGGTCTCGGTCGGCTGAGCCTCCAGATCGCCCGTCTCGTCGCTATCGCCGCGCTTAATGCCGCCTAGGCTGGCGGATGTGTAATGTGATTCCTGTCCCATGCCCAAACCAGAGCAGGTATTGGACCGCTAATTTAATCCCTATGGTTTTCGATAAAGAATCGATCCACCGGCCGGCGCACATCGGAACCCTCGTGAACGTTGTGCCAGGTATTGATATCCGGCTCGTCCGGCGACCAGCACAGATAAACCTCTTCACCCTGCAGGAGGGTTGGGAATTCGATGATGGCCTGATCGATGTCCTTCACGACGCCGCCCGCTTCCGCTATCTCTTCAAGAGCGGTTTTTACGCGCTCCACGCTCATCTGCCGAACCGATTTCATGGCGGCAACCGCAATCTGATCGACTGTGATGCCGCCCATCATCAGGATCCGTTGGATGAGCGAACTCAGCCCTTGCTCGGCTTGATCCTGACTGGATTTGGCCTGTATGGCCGAGCGCATCGCGCGCTCAAACTGCGGGAGAGCGGCGCGTGCGGAATCGAGAGTGAAGTAGCGAGGCAGCTTGAATTTAATTTAACTTGCTACCAATTCAGCGGCGTAATGGCTTTCGACATAAACGTCCACCATGCGCGTGAACTCCGCGACAATGCCGTCTCCACGAAGCGTACGCGCCAAGCGTCCATCCACATAAACGGGAGCGACCGGCTCCTCAAATGTACCTGGCAGCGAGATGCCGAGATTCGCATGCTTCGATTCACCCGGACCGTTCACGATGCAACCCATAACTGCGACTTTCATGGTTTCAACGCCGGGGTGCCGATCTTTCCATACAGGCATTTGTTCACGAAGGTAGGTCTGAATCTGGTCCGCCATTTCCTGAAAGAAGGTGCTGGTGGTCCGCCCGCAACCGGGGCACGCTGTGACTTGCGGAGTGAAGGAACGAATATCGAGCGACTGCAGAATCTGCTGGCTGACGATGACTTCTTCCGTTCTGTCGCCGTTCGGCATAGGAGTGAGCGACGTGCGAATGGTATCGCCAATTCCTTCTTGCAGCAGGACGGAGAGAGCCGCAGTGGAAGCGACAATCCCTTTCGCGCCCATGCCCGCTTCGGTAAGACCAAGATGCAGCGCGTGATCTGTCTTCGCCGCAAGAAGCCGGTATACATCGATCAAGTCCTGTACGCCCGAAACTTTCGCGCTCAGAATAATCCGGTGACGCGGCAATCCGTATCGTTCGGCCGCTTCGGCGGAAAGAATGGCGCTGGCGACGATGGCGTCAATGGTCACATCTCGCGCGCTCTTCGGCTCCGGCAAGCGATTGTTTTCATCCATCATGCGCGTAAGCAGAGAAGCATCGAGCGATCCCCAATTCACGCCGATACGAACCGGCTTCTTATACTCGATGGCCGCTTCAATCATGGTGCGGAAATTGTCGTCGTGCTTCTTGCCGATGTTTACGTTGCCGGGGTTGATGCGGTACTTCGCCAAGGCGCGGGCGCAACCGGGGAACTACTTGAGCAGCAGGTGACCGTTGTAGTGAAAATCGCCGACCAACGGGACGGGAGTGCCCAACATGTTGAGCGTGTCATAGATGATCGGGACAGCTGCCGCGGCTTCTTCTGTATTGACGGTGACACGTACCAGCTCGGAACCCGCTTTTGCGAGCGCAATGCACTGATTTACGGTTCCTGTGATATCCGCGGTATCCGTATTGGTCATGGACTGCACCACCACGGGATTGTCTCCGCCGACTTTCACCGAGCCTACCTCGACGGCACACGACTGCCGTCGCCGAATCATCGCCATATAGTCTTGATTTTACCGCTACACTCACAGGATGAAGTTTGCCGCGACCCTTCTGCTATTCCTTGCCGCGGACGGCCCGCAGTACACGTCCGATGCATTGCTGAAGTTTCCCGCCGATTACCGCGAATGGGTGTTTCTCAGTTCCGGGTCTGGAATGACTTACGGTCCGGCGGCGACGGCGGCGCGCGAAGGGGCTCCGCTGTTCGACAACGTGTATGTGAACCCGTCTTCCTATCGCGCGTTTATGAAGAGTGGTAAGTGGCCCAACGGTACGGAGTTTGTGCTGGAAATTCGCAAGAGCGATTCTCATGGTTCCATTAACAAGGATGGGCATTTCCAGGTTGATTTGTCCGCGATTGAAGCGGAGGTCAAAGATAACCAGGGCAGTTGGAAGTTCTATGCTTTTCCTTCGGAAGCAGGAAGAGTAACCGGCGACGGCAAGGTGCTGCCTCCCGATGCTCGCTGTTACAGTTGTCACGCGCAAATCACCGCGGTGGAGAATACTTTTGTCCAGTTCTATCCCACGCTATTGGAGGTAGCGGAGCGTCTGGGGACAGTTAAGAAAGATTACGCCAGGTAACTAACCTTCCTTCTCGCAGTTCACCATCCACGGAGTGCCGAAGCGGTCCGTGAAGGAGCCGAACCGCACCGCCCAGAAAGTCTTCTGAAGCGGCATGTCGACCTTGCCTCCTTCCGATAGCGCGTTGTAGATGCGTTCCGCTTCGGCGGGGTTTTCGGCGTCTACCGATACGTGGAAACCCTGCGGCTTGGCGAAGCGATCTCCGCCCACGTCAGACCCCATCAACGTTTGGCCGTTGATCTTCATGCGAGCGTGCATCACCTTGTCCGCCCATGCTTCACCCGCGTGCTTCTCCATTGGCGAACCGCGGAACTTTACCATCTGCAAATCCGTTGCGTGAAAGGTGCTTTCGTATAACTTGAACGCTTCTTCGCAGGTTCCATCAAATACTAAGTAAGGGTTGACTGTCGTCATAACTTCGATAGGCTATCACGATACTCTGGAACGTGATTCAATGCGCCGGTCTGACAAAACGCTTCGGTGACTTGACGGCGGTGGATTCGGTCGGATTCGCAATTGATGCAGGCGAAATCTGCGCCATCCTTGGACCAAATGGAGCGGGTAAGTCCACGCTGATTGCAATGTTGAGCGGGTTGCTGCGACCGGATGCGGGATCGGCCTCCGTAGCCGGTTTTGACCCTGCGAGCGGCGATGTGGAACTACGACGTCGAATCGGAGTGGTTCCGGATAACCTGTCGCTTCTCTCGGAACTGACAATCGAGGAACACCTGGAGATGTCCGGTCCCATTTACGGTTTAGATCGAGCGACCACACGTAAGCGGTCCCAGGATCTGCTGGATCTTTTCAGCCTCTACGATAAGCGCCGGACGCTTGCGCGCAAGTGTTCGCATGGCATGAAGAAGAAAACCGCGCTTGCATTGGCCTTGCTACACAACCCGCCGGTACTGATGCTTGATGAGCCATTCGAGGGGATCGACCCGGCTTCCGCTGAGAGCATTCGGCAACTACTACATTCCATCGCTCGACGCGGGATAGCGATTCTGTTGACTTCGCATATCTTGCCATTAGTGGACCGAACATCGGATCGAATAATTATGATGCGCGGCGGGCATCTGGTGTGGGATTCAAAAGTTTCAGGACTCCCGGAAAGCGCGGAGAAACTCTACTTTGAGCTGGTGGAACAACCTGTGGAAAGCGACGTGGAATGGCTGCGATCGCGGCCGTAGTCATCGCGCTTTTCCGAAGCGGTTGGCGCAGCCTAAGCGGCACGCGTTCGTTCACAGGTAACAATCTCACCGCAATCATCGTTCTCTGATGTGGGCGGAACCGAAAGACCGGCCGAGCAGCACGGCTGTGATTTACCTGATGGTGGGACTACTGTGGATGCTGCCGATTTCGCAGGAGTTGACGCGCCGAGTTCCTTCCATCCCATTCCGTTTGTGGCCGCTTGGCCGCAGGCAGAAGGCGGCAATTTATATTGCCAATCTGCTGCTGAATCCGTTGATCGCGATCGCGATTCTGTTTGCCGCGCTCAGCAGGGATCCTGGCGTAGGTGTCGCCTTGTTCTGGACTGGGCTTGCGGGGCCGTTTCTGGTGTTAGGCTCGCACCGGCTTGTTTGGTCGCCGTTTGAATCGATTCCGCGCCTCCCCGGGAAGCTTGGCGGATTGATGCAAAGCTATCTTCGGGAATTGCTTCAGCTACTTGATTTCTACCTGGCCTTGCTTACCGCGATCGGCGGCTTAATCTTTTGCAGGCTAAGCGCGCATCCGGATTCGGAGGCGGCCATTGTTCTGGGCGTGATCGTTGTGCTGATTATGAGTACTTGCGCACAGGGGCACACAAGCTTCGACGCCGTTGCTTCCGACCAACGAATACGGATGCTGCCCATCTCACGGATTGCCGTACTTTTCGCGCGGGATGTAGCTTGGCTGCTTGTTACCGTTCCGTTGGTCATCGGCTTTCGCCCACTTGCCTGCGTCGGCGCCGCCCTGGCCGCGCTTGCCGTAGGGCATCGCATCTCGGCTGGTAAATCGATTGAGCAAAGGCGCTGGAACTTCGCGACCGGGAAGCTTGTTCCTGAGGGGATCTTTCAAATGCTGGTGACTGTCAGCGCGGGAGCGGCGGTGTACAACCAGGGTCTCCCGGCGTTCTTCCTTGTGCTGGTTGGGTATGCCGGATCGCTTTTGTGGTTTGGGCGTTGATGACGGCTTGCGCCGCGTTATAACCTGGAGCGCCCATGACGCCTCCTCCGGGATTAGTGCCCGAGCCGCAGAGGAACAGGCCGGGAACAGCAGTAACAGGCGATGGGCGGCGGCTGAAAAGTTGGGACGCGATGAGATCCCCGTGGAAAATATTGCCTCCTTCCAGACCGAAGCGTTGCTCCAGGTCTCGCGGCGCGAGGATCTGTCGATGAAGAATTAAGTTGCGAAAGCCGGGAACGTAGCGTTCGACCGTGTCGATCACGGTATCGGCAAAGCGGTCGCGGTCCGCGTCGGAGGTATCGTACGGAATGTATTGAACGAA
>CAXSIG010000161.1:5379-9313 GCA_964237255.1 uncultured Bryobacteraceae bacterium | reverse complement strand
GATGCAAAAACGCCTGTCGAAGAAACGCTGAATACGCTGGACAAAATGGTTCGCGAAGGCAAGGTGCGATACATCGCCTGCTCGAATTTCTCGGGCTGGCATTTAATGAAGTCGTTAAGCGTGAGCGAACGATATGGGTGGGCCCGATACGTGGGACATCAGGTTTACTACTCGCTCGTGGGCCGCGATTACGAATGGGAACTGATGCCGCTCGCGCTCGACCAGGGAGTGGGCGCGTTGATCTGGTCGCCCTTGGGATGGGGACGGCTTACTGGCAAAATTCGTCGCGCCACGGGGATTCCGGAAGGCAGTCGGCTAAATAGCAAGCTGGTTTCCGATGCCGGGCCGCAAGTGCCGGAAGAGCACCTGTATCGTGTGGTCGATGCTCTTGAGGAAATCGGGAAAGAAACAGGAAAGACCGTTCCTCAGATCGCGCTGAATTGGCTTCTTAGCCGGCCGACGGTGTCGACGCTCATTATCGGAGCGCGCAACGAAGAACAACTCACGGCGAACTTGGGCGCGGTGGGCTGGCGCCTGACAGCGGAACAGATCAAAAAACTCGATGAAGTCAGTGCGACACCGAAGACCTATCCGTACTGGCACCAGACGCAGTTCGGCGAGCGGAATCCGAGCCCCGTTTAGAACATTCGGCAATTGGCTACCAGTTTTCTAACAAACTGCACCATTCACTCCAGCGGACGTGGCGGAACAGTTACTTACCGTTAGTCGGCAACTCATCAAGAAAGTACTCGCCCGCCTCAAACAAGACGGCGAAATTGCATTGGCAAACCGCGGTCGAGGCGCTCGGTGGCATGTGATTCGCCAGCCTGGATTTTGAATCTACTGAGCTGGTACTATTCCCATCCCCCACGCCGACAAAGGCTTTGACATCGCCCTAGTACAACTGTGCCGCACTGGCTATCGAAAGGCATTGTTTCGGCCTTTTTGTATTGCTAACTTGGCTTTGCGTGAGGCAGCCATTCATTCTCGGGATTCATCTCCTCTTCACGCCCTTGTTCGCCTGCGGCGCCGTGAGCGTGATGTCTCTCGGCGCTTTGGCGAATGGGATTGCGGACGATTCTGCGGCCATTCAAAAAGCCATCGATAGTTCTGCGAGCGTCTATCTGCCTTCCGGAACTTACCGCGCTTGCGACATTCGGATTACTCACTCGGGTACGCGGATTTCGGGCGATAGCTCCAACTCAACGACTCTGGTTTGTCCAAACGGAACCATTTTCAAAAACTATACGGGGCAGGATGCAGACGCGGTGCGAGTGGACGGCAACACCTTCACCGACATCAGCATTGAGAACCTCACATTCCAGGGGGGCGCCAACATCGTTTCGGACTACCTTGTTTCATCGGGTCTTTCCAAAACGGTTTCCGCGACGCCGATCAATATCGGAATCCGTTGGAAGCAGTCAGTCAGGAACACGGTCCGCAATTGTGCATTTCAAGGTTTCGAACGCGCAATCGAAGTTGCGTCGGGCTTCGGAAATACCTGGGAACAGAACCGATTTCTTGGCAACCAGGTCGGCATGTACTATGACACGGGCTGGGCGCATAACGATATGTTATTCAAAGTTACGACCAACAGTTCGCATCGCAACCAGTTTTCGAATAACTGGTACGGCGTGTTCAGCTTGGCCTTAGTGGATAATTCCGTCTTCCTCGGCGACATATTCGAAGCCAACAATACCGGCCTATATCTGTGTAACTCGTCCCTGGTGCGCATCGGTGCTTATTTTGAGAAGGACTGGGATGGCGTAGTCTTCGCGGGTAAGTATACAGGCACGAATTATATTCAGAATTCGGATTTTGTCGGTTCGTATGACGAGGTCAATTGGGGAGGCGGCCACTACGTGAAAATGATGGCGGGCACACCGGCGGCGTCAGAAGTCCATCTGCTAGGGATTCCCTTTTTCAACTCCGGCAACAGTCGCAACGCCGGCACGGAAGCAACGGGCGGACGAATCGTGTATGAGAATCCTTCGCTGATCCAGAGCTATGCTTTCGCTAACTTGCCACCCGAAGGCAGCGCGCCCCAGGGTACAACCTGGATGGTGTATTGTCCGGATTGCAAGAAGGGCGCGTCCTGCGCGAGTGGCGGAACGGGAGCGATTGCCAAGTATCTCAATCAGTCCTGGGATTGCAATTAGACTATTTAGTCGCCGGGGTAGTTTTTCCCGCCGAGAATTCAGTTAGTGACAGAAAGCTATCCGAGTTCGTATCTAATTTGCGGAAGCGCTTCTGGCGATGCGCGGCATTCTTGCCGTGAGCCGAAAATTCGCTCAAGCTCAAACGTCCATCGCCGTCTTTATCCAACTTGTGAAAACGCTTCGCCGGATCGCGCTGCACGGCTGTTGCTGTGGTCTGCTGTGCGGGTAAAAGGGTAACTGCGGCCAAGAATGCAATGACGTACTTGGACATGGTGTTCACTCTCCTATACAAGCAAACACAGAGCAACTGGAGAAGTTCGCTCTAGCTCCATTAAGTCGTGTTAAGCCGCTACTCCCTTCCGGCTCCTCGCCGAGCCCCGACCGCGATCAGCCCTCTAATACCGTGGTATTTCCGGATCTACATCCCGGCTCCACTCTTCAATCCCGCCCGCTAAACTACGGCAGCCTTCCACGCCCTGCCCCCGCAACCAGCAAACCACCTGTAGGCTGCGAACTCCGTGGTGGCACATCACAACAAGCGGGCGGCTATCCCGTTCCAGCTCGTGCAAAGACGCCGGGATACCCCGCATCGGGATATCGTCGGACCCCTCGATCTTGGCAATCTTGACCTCCCAAGGTTCCCGCACATCAAGCAACCGGTAGGCTCCGCCATCCCGTCGCAAAGCGGCGAACTCCGCCGAAGAAATTTCCAGTTCCGTCATCGCTAGATTAGTGAAACCGTTCGGAAGACAACAGTCGTCCAACCCGGTTGGTACAATCATAGGTTACGCGTACATGAAAAAGATTTTTTGCCTCACGGCGTTTGCGGCTCGTCTCGCCATGCCCGCGGATTACACCAACGGGCAAGCTGCCCGCCTGGTAATCGGCCAGACCACATTTACAGATCAATATTCCGGCGCCACCAATTATCAACTCGGTTCCGCGGCCGGAGTAGCGTGGGGCGCGAACAAATTATTTGTCGTCGATTCTAATCGTTTCGCGGCCTATCCCGTAAATAATCGGGTACTCATTTTCCCAACCGATATCCTCCCCAAGCTGGCAGACCAAGTCAATCTCAATCTCCCAGATGACGACGGCCACTACGCAAACCTCCTCTGCAAAGTTTGCGCCCGTACCACGGCCCGCGTTGTTCTGGGCCAGAGCGATTTCAACAATAATGCGATCGGGCTTACCGCCGCGGCTTTTCGCGTTCCCACAGCCGTTGCAACCAATGGGACGAAACTCGCCGTTGCGGATACGGACAACAATCGCATCCTGATCTGGAACACCATTCCCACCTCTCTCGCGCAGCCCGCCGATGTCGTTGTCGGCCAGAATGATTTCACTCATAACGCCACGGCCGCGCCTCCTACCGCTAAGTCGCTCCGTGGGCCGCAAGGCGTCTGGTTCCAGAACGGCAAGTTGTTTATTGCCGATACCCAGGATAATCGCGTCCTGATCTACAATTCCATTCCCACAGCCAATGGTGCGTCTGCGGATGTCGTGTTGGGTGTCCCCAGCTTTACTTCGGCGGTTCCCTCGGCACTAACGGCTGTCGCCGCGACCGCGAACAACCTTACCAGCCCCGTGTCGGTGACTTCGGATGGCACGCGCCTGTTCGTGACAGATCTGGGAGCGAACCGCGTCCTGATCTGGAATTCCATCCCGACCGCGAATCAAGCGTCTGCGGATGTGGAGCTCGGACAACCCGACTTCAGCAGCTCCATCGCAAACAACTCGGCGAATCTCTGCCCGTCGAACGGCGTCGTCAGTTC
>CAXSIG010000161.1:4488-5327 GCA_964237255.1 uncultured Bryobacteraceae bacterium | reverse complement strand
GGGCCGCTGTGAAAAGACGATGTCATTCCCGCGCTTCGCCTTATCCGACGGCAAGCGCCTATATGTCGCCGATGGCGGAAACGATCGCGTCTTAATTTACTCCAACATTCCGACCGGAAACAACACCACGCCGGATTACGTGCTCGGCCAGCCCGATTTTGGCACATATGCGCCTGGGGACAACGCCGACCAGATGCAGACTCCCACGTCGCTCGCCTGGGATGGTTCCAACCTATATGTCGCGGATGTCTTTGGCCGCCGCGTTCTGGTCTTCACTCCCGCAGATTTCAGCCTTCCGCAGTCTACCGTGCGCAACGCGGCCAGCCTGGAAGTCTTTGCCATCGGCCAAGTGACGCTCGGCGGGACCATCAAGGAGAACGACACAGTTACGGTTACCGTAACCACCACGGATGCGAACGGAACCGCGACCAACACCGACTATAAATACACTATTCTGAAAACCGACACGCTGGACACAGTGCTCACCGCGTTAATTCAGATGATCAACGTACCGGGTGACGCCAACGTGACCGTCCAGCCGAATTACAGTACGGAATCCATTGTCCTCACGGCGAAAAAAGGCGGGGCAACAGGTGCCGCAATCGGCTATTCTGCTACCGTATCCGACAGCGCGCAGATTACGGCCACGGCGGCTAATACCAGCTTGCAAATAAATCTTCAGGATGCCGCGCAAATTGCTCCCGGCTCGCTCATTACTATCTTCGGCGACAACCTGGCTGCACAAACCGCCACCGCGTCGTTCGATAGCGGCATTCTCCCCACGAATTTGGGCAATACGCAGCTGTTTGTGGATGGGCTGCCGGCTCCCCTTTACTCCG
>CAXSIG010000161.1:0-4478 GCA_964237255.1 uncultured Bryobacteraceae bacterium | reverse complement strand
CCCCACGCAGATCAGCGGCCAGCTTGGCTTCGAAGTAGAGGACCGCACCAGCGTCAGCGTGTATCTTCGAACCGTTCGGCCGGACGGCTCCGTGATGGTATCGAACCCGCAAGCGGTTTCGGTAGTAATAGCCAATCCCGGCATCTTCGCCGACACGGGTACCGACCCCCGTCCCGGCAAGGTGTATCACGCTTACTCGAACGCCACCGGCGTGGTATCCGTTGACGGTGCGATCACAGCCGGGGATGTCGGGACCATCACCATCGCCAGCGCTACTTATAGCTACACCGTGCAGGCGTCGGACACGCTGGCCACTATTCGACAGGCGTTTATCGACATGATCAACAATGATCCGAACTCCACGGTCAACGCAAGTCCCAGCAATGTGTTCACCCGTATCCTGTTACAGGCGAATATTGCAGGACAGGATTCCAATGGCCTCGCGTATTCGTCAGCGGTTACCACCGGCAGCGGTTTGATTTTAACCGCTCTTACCAGTCAGTTATGCTGTGCCAGTCAAGCCGATGCTCCGGTTACCGACGACAATCCCGCGGTTCCCGGGGAGATTCTCTATATTCTCGCCACCGGCTTGGGCCAGACGGATGCCGGAATCGATAGCGGCAAGGTTTCGGGAACCGCGAGTGGCGCGGGTGGGGCGGACAGCACGCAGGATGCGCCTTTGACCCCGGTCGATTCCGTTCTGGCGGGTGGCTCAACAGCCAACGTCTTGTTTACCGGCTACCAGCCCGGATTGGTCGGCGTGTCGCGCGTTGTCTTCCAGACCAGCTCCGCTCTCACGACGAATTCCCAAACGCAACTCACCATTGCGCAACAGTACTTCGTTAGCAATGTTGTGACGTTCCCGGTAGTTGCTCCTTAACGCAGCTTCATTTGGCGTGAGTTTTGCTACAACAGTAGGAGTTCACTTATGAAACTTACAATCGCAATGCTCGCTCTCGGCTTGGCCGCTTTTGGTCAAGGCGCCAAACAAGACATCAAGGACGCCGGACACGAAACCAAAGAAGCCGGCAAAGATGTTGGCAAAGGTACCGCCAAGGCAACCAAGAACACCGGAAAGGCAATTAAGCACGGTACCCACAAAACTGCTAAAAAGGTCTCCGAGAAAACTCAGTAGTTCGTTCGACCCTTATCCAATTTCACAACACGGGGCTGCCGGTCGGAAGGCCGGCAGCTTTTTTTATGCCTCTTCTCATTAATCTTCAGGACATCTCGAAATCGTTCGGCGCAAAACCACTTTTTGAAGGAGTTTCCCTCACCGTTTCCGACGGCGACCGCATGGGGCTTATCGGGCCGAACGGGGCGGGGAAGTCCACCTTGCTTCAAATATTGGCCGGCCTTCAGGAGACCGATCGCGGCGAATGTTCGTTTCGCAAGCTGCTGAGAATGGGTTATGTAGCTCAGGAATCCGTTTTCCCGTCAGGTCAGACTATCGGCGACCTTCTGGGGCCGGAAATACAGGGCCGGGTAGGCTTTACCGATCCTTCTCTCCCGGTAGAGTCGCTTTCCGGCGGCTGGAAGAAGCGTCTGGCTATTGCGATCGAGCTGGCGAAGGAGCCGGACGTTCTGATGCTGGACGAACCTACCAACCATCTCGATCTTGCAGGCATCGAGTGGCTGGAGAAGCTTCTCAAGTCCGCGCCGTTCGCAAGTGTCACCGTCAGCCATGACCGCTACTTTCTGGAAAATGTAGCCACCGACATGGCTGAATTGAGCCGCCAGTATCAAGGCGGCATCTTCCGAGTCCGAGGTAACTACAGCGAGTTTCTAGCACGCCGCGAAGAATTGCTGAGCGTTCAGGCGCGTCAACAAGAAGCGCTGGAGAACAAGGTTCGAGGCGAAATCGAATGGCTCCGCCGCGGTGCAAAAGCGCGAACTTCGAAGTCGAAGGCCAGGATCGACGACGCAGGCCGCCTCATTACACAACTGGCCGATGTTACCGACCGTAACCGGACAGGAACAGCAAAGATCGACTTTCAGGCTTCCGACCGCAAAACCAAGAAGCTCATCGAATTGATCGGAGTAGGCAAAGCGATGGGTGGGAAGAATTTGTTCCGCGCCATTGATCTCCGTCTGTCACCAGGCCGGCGCATCGGGCTGGTCGGCGGAAACGGGACCGGCAAATCCACGCTTCTCAAAATCATCAAGGGCGACCTTCAGCCGGACGCAGGCGAAGTAGAACGCGCCGAGGGAGTTCGTATTGTTTACTTCGATCAGAACCGTGTCCAGGTAGATCCCGAAGCGACTCTTAAACGGGCGCTCGTTTCGCATGGTGATTCCGTGATTTATCAAGACAAGCCCGTCCACGTTATTAGCTGGGCCAAGCGCTTTTTGTTTCGCCCCGAACAACTGGAGATGCCGATCAACCGCCTGTCGGGCGGGGAGAAAGCGCGTGTCCTGATTGCCAAGCTGATGCTGGAACCTGCCGATGTTCTTCTCCTGGATGAACCGACTAACGATCTCGATATCCCGACGCTCGAAGTCTTGGAAGAAAACCTGACGTCATTCCCCGGCGCGCTCGTCCTGGTTACTCACGACCGTTTCATGCTGGATCGAGTATCGAATCTGGTGGTGGGACTTGACGGCAACAGCGGAGCCGGCGTTTTCGCGGACTACGCTCAATGGGAAGAGTCGCTGGAGAATCAAAACAAACCGGAAAAAGCCGCAAAGTCGAAAGGGTCTGACCCGGCAAACATTGCAAAGAAGCGCCTGTCCTATCTGGAAACACGGGAATGGGACACCATCGAAGCACGGGTGGAAGCTGCCGACCATGTGCTACAAGAAAGACAGAAAGCTCTGGAAGATCCGGCCGTCAATACAGACCCTATCTCGCTCCAGAAGGCTCTCACGGAGTTGGAGTCCGCGCAGGAGGCGTTAGATTTGCTTTACGCTCGCTGGGCGGAACTAAGCGAAAAAGCTGGATAGCACTTCCGCTGGACTTGCCGTTCCCGTTCCGCGCTTCATCACGGTAACGGAAGCCACGCGATTCCCCAATGCGGCCGCTTCCGCCGGCGAAGCTCCCGCCACCAAAGCGGCGACCGCGCCAGCCGAGAAGCTGTCCCCCGCGCCGCAGATATCGACAGGGTTTGCGATTGGCTTCGTTTTTACAAGCTCCTCGCGACCGTCCGCAACTAAAGTTGCGCCGGCCGGTCCACGTGTCACGCAAAGCAAAGGCAAGTTGGCTTCGTTTCGCCAGTTCCGGAGATTCGTAGTGATTGCCGCGGCTTCATCTTCGTTTATCTTCACCCGCACGTTCCGAAACAACTCCGACCGCCTGCGCGAGTCAACCCAGATTACGGTTTTCGGCAGTTCCAGCCCTAACCGTGAGAGCCGGTCACGAACGCGCGAAGAAATTACGCCGCCCGTCGCCGTCTCCGCTTGATCGCTAACAAAGATCGCGTCAAATTCTGCGGCGAGGCCGTCCAGCTTGGCCAAAACTGCATCATCCACACTTTCCGGCATGTCCTCAACGCGAACAAAATCCACGCGCGGCAGGTCCTCTTCGCCGGTCTTTGCGTTGATCAGCTTGGTATACGTGAAAGTAGAAATGGCTTCTGACTCAATCAGCGCGCTTTCGATCCCTCCCCGCCGGAGCGCCTGTTTCAGTTCGAAACCGAATCCATCCACTCCGATCGCGCCTAGCACCGCAACACGCCCGAATCCTAATGCCGCCGCATTGTTTGCCACGGTTCCGCCCGCTCCCGGAGTCACCATCGTTGCCGTGACACCAACCCTTGGAATGCCCGTTTCGCGCGATGCTTCAGCAAGCGCCGGATCATAGGTACACCAGCGATCCAGGCAAATGTCCCCGATAATCAGCGCGCTCTTCTGAGGAAGTACTCGAAGAATTTCCTTGTAAGTCACTGAATTAGCGCCCGTCGAAGTGCTGGAAACGTCGCACGATGCGGCCCGCAGACATACATGCTCCGCCCGCCATCCGCCACCGTCCGGACCAGCATCGTCTTATGGGGACGAAAATAATACCCAGGGTCGGTCTTCGGCAGTTCCCGATGAATGTCGCCGGCGATCGGCACTAAGTCGAAAACCGCGACCGTAAAATCGGAAATTCTTCTACCGTCCCCATGCGCTACATTGCGCGCCATTGCGAGCGCCTTCAGATAAACCTCCGGACCCATAATGGCCGACCCGAAGTTCAGCAACACCCCGCCTTCCAGATTCGCAACCGATTCGGTAAAAACCAAAAAATCCCGGTAGCTCGCCCGCCCAAAAGCCGCACTATCGCAATTGGGATGCTCCCGGAGAATGTTGTAGCGCATCCCGACGTGCACTGTCACTGGCACCCCCAAGCGATACGCCGCCGCAAGAACACTCAACTCCCGATAGCGAAAGTCGCTCCCTAGAATCCGTCGCCCGATTGCTTCTCCAATTCCTTCGTCCGGAGACTCCCGCACCCAATCGTTTAACACCCCGGTCTCGTGCCAAAGCCCGAATTCGCCCGA
>CAXSIG010000160.1:3799-9367 GCA_964237255.1 uncultured Bryobacteraceae bacterium | reverse complement strand
CGGTTTTGGACGGAGGCGCGGGAACTTTTGTCCGCACTACCCCCATCCCTCAAGGATGGGGAGCGACAAGTTGGGATTTAATTTCTCCAGGATCGTGCGTCGTCGATTCCGGAACAGCCTTTCACGGAGCGTTTCTCACATTCCAGTTTTTGGACGCGGGAACCGCATTGACAGTGAGCGGCACCGGAGGGCAGCGAGCGATCCCGCGCCTGCTATCCCCGCTGGCTCAGTCGCTGACAGCAGAGCAATACCTTGGTCCTCTGGACTTTACCGGTGGATTTGTGCGTCCAGGGGTGTTCACCATCGCCGGCCCAGGTGCCACGGAAGTCGGACCGTTTACTGCGATGGCGAACTTCCCCGATCCTCTCCTGCAATGGACTAATGAGAATGACATCAACAGCATTGATCGTTCTCAGGGAACCAAGGTGACATGGACTGGCGGCGATCCGAAGGGCTTCGTGCAAATATTAGGATTCAGCACGGCGCCAAGCAATCGAACTGCGGGTTCCGCGTTCGTTTGTACGGCACGGACTGCGGATCAAAGCTTCACAGTGCCGCCTTATGTCTCGATGGCCATGGCACCCAGCAACCCCTTGGTTCCAGGGGCGATCTGGCCGACATCGCTATGGGTGCAGGGCTTTTCCGCTCCCACGTTCTTCCAGGCCGTCGGGTTGGATTTGGGTATTGTCAATCAGTGGTCGAATAGCGCCCGTACGGTAAGTTTTACCGGCTCAGCGGGCATTCAATAGCGGCTGGCAGTCGGGCCGAGTTAACGCCTGGATAAAGCGCCACTTGGGTGGATGCTTCGCGACTACTCAGGAGTGATTCGGCGCAACGCGACGCGTTACGTGGTGCCCGGTGCGATCTTGCTGCAGGTAGTCGGCGAAGTCGAAGGTCCGCTGGAATGCGATCAACAGCTTCTTCGGCGCTGTCTAGCTTCCTCACGACTTGCTGCCGATAACGTATCCCCAGCGAATCGATCCAAGACTGATCACGGTCAGCAGGTATGAGCCGATTCCCTGGACGGACCGCGCATCAAGGCCGGCATCGCGCAGGGTGGCGGCGTATTGCTTGGTGTAGCGCACGTCCAGGATCAGCACACGCCCGCCGGACTTGAGCACCCGCGCGACCTCGCGCACGGCGGTTTGCCGCTCGTCGGCGTTATAGATGTTGTGCAACGCCATGCTCGAGAGGACGACGTTGAAGCTCGCGTCGTCGAACGGCAACTTGCGCGCATCACCCGTGTGTACTTCAACCTTGTCGGCCACTCCTTCGATCGTCGCGTTGTTGAGCGTGCCGGCCGGCGTGTTCCCGCTGAGATCCTCGGCCTGCCACAAGTCGATCCCGACCGCGCGGCCGGTCTTGAGACGCTTGGCCGCGCCGATGAGAAACAATCCCAGACCACATCCCACATCCAGCACGCGCTCATCACCCCGCCAGACAATCTTGTCGAGATAATCTTCGCGCTCGCGCACCTTGCCGATCTTGCTGTCGTAAACCATCCACAAGCCCATCGCTCCGCAGCTCAGGCCGGCCCCGATCAGTGGGCGCGCGATCACCGCGATGAGGTCCTGCCTTGACCACACACCCAGCAGCCTCGTGATCAGTGAGATGATGCCCAGCGCAGCGACGATGAACAGATTGCGCACGGCGCGCGGCGCGTCCAGGCCGTAGTTTGGTCGGTGATTATTTTTCATCCGTTGCCTTGGGTGAAGTGGGGCAATCTAATCTCGCGGACGCCCTGATGACAATAGACACCCGCGATTCGCACCCCGTGCCTCCCGAACCCCCGTCGCGCGCGCTGGGGTTGGGGTTCATCGGCCTGAGCAGCCGTTGTCGATGAGTCGGCGGGTTGTTGCTCCCTCTGTTGTTGACCTGCGCGAGTGTGCTTGCTGAGCTCGCCTTCACCGCAAGACTATAGGATACATCAGAGGCCTCCCGACGTTAATTTACCGGCCCCACCCATGCCGCCGGGCGCCGATCTGCGTGGTGATGTCGTAGACGCCGATTCTGGTGCCGGGAACCGGGGCCAAGGGGCTGAAAGGCATAGTATTCGCGTCGCGCGGACGCGATTACTCCTGTATGACGGCGTAGCGTTTATCTGACCTCCGAGCGTATATTCGGCTACTCGGAAGTTGACTGGATTTGGTACCGATGGGTGAGCTTGCAGCCGTTAGGTACAAACATGTCGTCGGATCAAAGAAAATGGAGGTAGGGACCCATTGAGCGATCCAACTGTAATGCTCCAACAATTCTTCCAGGCGATCAATCGCAATGACATGAATGCCATAACCAAAGATTTTGATGAAAATATAGTGCGTATTGAGCCTGAGGGCTTTCCAACCGCCGGTACCTATCGTGGGATCGCAGAAGTGCAAGCTCACGTCACAAAGGGACGTGCAACCTGGGCCGAAGGAACTTGCGAGCCCGAGAAATTGTTTGTGAATGAAGACAAAGTTATCGTGTACCTCCATGCTCGGGTCCGCCTAAAGGATTCAACCGATTGGGTTGGCGGACGATTTGCCGACGGGTTCACATTTCGCGACGGCAAAATTATTCAATATCTCTCTTTTGGCGAGCGCGGTGATGCCCTGGAGTGGGCTGGTATTGAGGACCAGGAGGAGGATTGAGTGGGTTTGGTAAAGCGCCGAGCTGCGCCGCATCGTCCGTATCGTCGGCAACTCTTCCAAAGTTTAAGATGCCCGTCCGGAGCTGCTCTCTCCGTATTGCGCGTGATTCGCCCAGAGCCAAACAAGGCAAGATCCGCGGGTTGCGATTACGCGTATATTTGGGCTTCTGGTGCAACGTCCGGCCCACTCAAGGGCAACAATGACAACGCCGGGTTGAGTCGCGGGTTCATTTGCATCAGACATTTGCGATTCGAGGCGCGACTCTCCGGAGTTCCGAATCGAGGCCCCGGAGAAGATGCCACAACGGCGCAGGTGCGAGTATTGCGACCGAATCTGCACCAGACTTTCGCAACATCCGACGGCCCGATTCTATTGGGTCGCGGTGTTGTTGCAAAACTTACCCTTTCTGGGATGGTACGCGAGATTATGAGTTACCCTCATGGGCTATGGTTATCCATGCCAAACAATACATGTGAATACTGCGGCGGTTCACAACTCATCAGCGGTCTCACTGTTTCTGCTTCTGGTGGTGGTGGTGACGTACGTCCCGGCCTCCTCTGCAAACATGAAGAGAAAAGCTTTTTCAAACGATGGGAAAGGGGGAAAAGGGAGACCCTTTTTGCTGACCTGTGCACCTCTTGCGGCACTGTAAAACGTTTCTACGTGAAAGATCCGAAACGTGATTGGGTCGTATAACTTTCACGGTTTCAACCGGGACTGTCCCCGGCCCAATGGGCGCAAAGGACCCTTTGTGAGACGCGCTGCCTTTTGTCCAAAGTTTCACACAGATGCCTCTGACAGCCCTGCGCCCACGTTTCGAACGCATTCTATTTTGTCGAGAGTTCACGCGCTTTCTGTTCAGCGGGCGCAATAACATCGGCTTCCAGACAGCTCAGCGACATAGCGTGATCGAAGTAATAAAGGGGAGGAATGACCTGTGGATATTGCTTCAATCGGCAAACATAGCCCATTCCGCTTGCGATCTGAGGGGAACAGGCCGCACTGGTACTGAAAGCAGTCCGGTTGGACGATCTGATGACATCCTATACCAGCGCGCGCCCGGAGCTAGCCTCGTCCTGGTGGATCTTTGTGATTGCAACTAAGGCTGCGGACGGATAACGCGCAATACGGGATTGGGCGGACGCTTGGCGACTTCTCGGGAGTAATTCGCCGGAGCACCCGGGTCGGACATAGAGCGAAGGCGCCAGATCCTGCTCCGATACAATAAGACGACCTATGGGCCTGGCAGGTATCATTCATGAGCGCCGCGACGAAATCGTGCGCACAGCCGCACGCCACGGCGCCGGAAACATCCGCCTGTTTGGTTCAGCAGCGCGAGGCGAGGACGCAATGGACAGCGATGTCGATTTGCTGATTGATGCAACGGGAGTCACAAGGTCGTGGTTTCCAGGCAGCCTTACCGCAGAGTTAGAAGAACTTCTTGGCAAACGGGTTCAGGTTGTGATTCGCAGGTCTCTGAGCCCTCTCATTCGCGATGCGGTTTTGCAGGAATCCATCCCCCTTTGAAATCACAGCGCGCCTACGTGGTTCACGTGCCGGAGTGTATTGGAACAATCAAAGAGGACTCCGCTTCCGGACGTGAGACAGTATTTGGCTCACGCACTCTGCAGGATGCCATTCTTCGGAATCTTCAGGTCCTTTGCGAGTCCGTGCGCAGAATCGACCCAGCACAGAAAGATCCGCACTCAGAAATCGACTGGAAAGCCACCGCTGGTATGCGCAACGTGTTGGTCCACGATTACTTCGACGTGGATTCGAGTCGGTTTGGAACGTGGTGACGCGTGACCTTATTCCATTGCAGGCTGTTATGCACACCATTCTGGTGCGTTTGAATGAAAAACAATTAACCGCAAACCCGGAAGGCGCCCCATGAGGCGGGGATCGGCCATGGGTTTCGTGGCTTGTAGCGGTTTCTTCGTGCAAGTGCTCCCTCGATGTAACGGCTGAGATGCCGACTCGCCGGTCCTAATCCGTAACGATTTGCAGCACATTCCGGTAACGCCGTATCTCGGGTCAGGCCCAAAACACCTTTGCACGTAAGGATCGCGCAAGCGCGAGCTCTACTTTGGAGCACCCCGTCGTAGATCGTTTTCGGGCATACTATCCTGATGAAAGCTAGTGCGTTTGCAACCATTTTTCTTGCTGGCAATCATTTCGCCTTCGCCCAGCTCTCACCTCCCCGCGCAGAGAAGCACGAGGTTATGGACACCTATTTTGGACGCGAAATTAAAGATCCCTACAGGTGGATGGAAGACCTGAAATCGGCGGAAACACAGAAATGGATCAAAGGACAAGCCGATTACTCCCGCGCTTATTTAGATAAGCTTCCGCTACGCGCGGCTTTCCTCAAAAGCTTGAACGAATTGCATCATTCCGGAACAGTCGTGAACAGAATAAGGCGTCGCGGTGATTTCTTTTTTTACTATCGACGGGCGGCGAACGAGAACGACTTTAGCATTTACATCCGAAAAGGTTTGGAAGGGGCCGAGCGTTTGTTAGTTGATCCCACTAAAATCGCGAATGATGGAAAACGCAGATCAATTAATTCCTTCAACCCTTCGCAAGATGGCAAGTATGTTTCATACAGATCGTCAGTTGGAGGAAGCGAAACTGGCGAGTTGCGGGTTGTCGAAACGGCGAACGGCAGGGATATTGGCGAGCTGATCGATCGCGCCCGTTTTGGAGCCGCAAACTGGCTTCCGGATGGTAAAACTTTTCTTTACAATCGGCTGCAGAAATTGCTTCCAGACGCGCCCAAAACAGAGCGCTACCTAAAATCGCGCGTGTATCTGCATGTAGTAGGAACAAACGCGAGCTTAGACAAACCAATTTTAGGTTACGACGTGGATCCGGGAATCCGAATTGAACCGAATATGTATCCATCCGTGTCTGTACCACCCGGATCGAAGTATGTGAT
>CAXSIG010000160.1:0-3789 GCA_964237255.1 uncultured Bryobacteraceae bacterium | reverse complement strand
GCTCCGTTGTCCTCTCTCACCAAGGCAGGCGCGGCTGATATATCTTGGCGCAAGTTTGCCAAGTTAGAGGACGAGGTGTCCGACGTTAGCCTGCACGGAGATGATCTCTACTTGGTGACGTACAAGAACACGCCGCGCTCCAAGGTCATACACCTCAACGTTTCCGATTTGACAAAGATCGATACCGTATTTCCCGCGAGCGGGATGGTTGTCGAAAAGACCCAAGCGGCCAGAGACGCGCTTTACGTCCAGGTACTCGACGCAGGCAGTCGCAAAATCTTTCGCTTGAATTATAGGGTAAATAGCGCCAATCAAATCAAACTTCCCTATCCGGGGTCCGCATCGATAGACGGCGCATACGGAGATTCCGATGGAGTCTACTTTACCGTTACTTCCTGGGCAAAATCGCCCGTTTCGTTCTTTTATAACCCCGGAACAGCGGCCGCGGTGGATACGGGATTGATTCCGCCGGTAAGCGTTGACATGCGCGCTTACGAAGCCATCGACGCTCGGGCGAAGTCTTACGACGGCGCAATGATCCCGTTAGTGATTATCCTGAAAAAAGGCGCGAGGCGGGATGGCTCTCACCCAGTGGTGATGCAGGGCTATGGAGCTTACGGGATTGAGTTTACGTCGCCAACTTTTGCGAGTGGCTTTTTGCCTTGGTTGGATCGCGGAGGAATTGCGGTTTGGACCGGAGTTCGTGGCGGTGGCGAATATGGAGAAGAATGGCATTTGGCGGGAAAGGGTTCGACAAAGCCGAATACCTGGAATGATTTTATCGCTTGTGCCGAATACCTAATCGCGGAAAAGTACACTTCCCCCGAACACCTGGGGATTTTAGGCGAAAGTGCTGGGGGTATTCTGATCAGCAACGCAATCGCAACCCGGCCGAACTTGTTCGGCGCTGCGGTAAGCGGTGTTGGATTGAATAATGCATTGCTCGCGGAAACTACGCCGAACGGCGTACCGAATATTGGCGAGTTTGGAAGCTTTCGAACGGAAGACGGCTTCAACAGTCTTCTAGCGATGGATGGCTATTACAAAGTCGAAAACAGCGTTAAATATCCGGCAGTGATGTTGAATCACGGCATCAATGATCCCAGAGTAGACCCTTGGATGTCAGCCAAGTATGCCGCCCGCTTGCAAGAGGCCACCGCTAGTGGCAAGCCTGTCCTGCTTCGAATCGACTATGACGCCGGCCATGGCATAGGCTCCTCACAGCGGCAATACGACGAATATACCGCCGACGTCTTCGCTTTTTTCTTCGACCAACTATTGACAGCTTCGAAAGCAGGAGAGCAGCTTGAAGCACATTAGCCCTGCTTTACAGGGTGTTTTGTTCGCCAGCGACCTAATACTAGCCAGGCCATGATGGCTTAAAGGAAGCTTTTCACCACATTCAAAGCTGCTAGAAAGCCAACCCTCCTGAGCGTGGCTCGAAGGACTCGAACGTCTTCGCGCCCGAAGAGTCGCGTTCCCGTAATCCGAGGCAGTATCCCGCCGGGTACTTAACGGTAACGCCGTTCTCCGTTCCCAATCTCGGATTTCGCCAACCGTCGGCGTCGGACAATAGGAATTGCCGGTCATCATAGTTGAGACTTGCATATATGCTCGGATCGAACTCTGCTTCGATCTGCACATGCAATCGACCGCGCATACCAGGAAGATTGCTGTTGCGGGCTCACTTCGGAATTCGGCAGAAACTTACAAGCAGAATCACTGCTTATAACAGACCATTTCACTTCAGAGATTCGCAGGTAAAAGGCGCTTTTGGCCGTTTCGACCACGACGACTTTTTTGAAGACATATCGGGCGTGACACTCATGACAGACGTTTTCGATTACGACTCCCCCCTGGGATTCTTCGGCAGACTGGCGGATAGCCTATTTCTTGCAAACTATATGAGATCGTTACTTGGGCGAAGAAACAAGGCGACAAAAGCGGCAGCTGAGACTGGTCCTTGAACTCGAAAATGCCGAATACATTAATCTTCCTTGCTAGGTCGGAGCCGATCATCACTGCCACTTGATTGCAGTCGCGAAATGTCTAAATTGTCTTGTCGCTGACGTTCGCCAGCGTTATCAATGTAAGCGGAGTCTTTCGAGCTATACGCTATACTCCCTCTGAATGATTGTGACCCTGATCCACGGAACATGGGCTCGCGAAGCAGCGTGGACGAAAGAAAACTCGCCTCTCCGAGAGGAATTGGATAAGCTTCCCGGCGTACGTCTTGTTAATCGATTTTGCTGGGAGGGCTATAACTCGCATCGCGCTCGTTTACGCGGGGCCGACCGGCTTAAGGTTTATCTTTTAGAATGCGCCACCACTTATCCCGATGAAGAGCATTTTATTATTGCCCACAGTCACGCCGGAAATCTTGTTTTATATGCTTTGCGGGATGAACGAGCGGCACAGCAGGTGAGAGGCATGGTGTGCCTCTCGACTCCATTCATCATCTGTAAGAAGCGAGATTACGGGCGCAGCGAGTTGTGGCCGATTGTCCTCTTGGCACTAATAGGTTTTTGTATCGCGATTTACCGAGTAGTAGGGGCGGCGGTACCGGGCCTGAGTTGGATGTTCAAGCTAATGATTCTACCCCTTGTGTCGGCCGTGTTGTTGTTTGTTGCTCGCCGTTTCTCTCTTCCTCGCGCTGCCGAAATTCTTGAGTCTTTTCGTCTACCCAAGTTGGCGGCTGACAGACTATTACTGATTCGCGCGCCGGGAGACGAGGCTTCGGTTGCTTTAGCAACCTCTTACTTTGTTTCTTTTCTACTCACGAAAGTTTCTTACTTTATAAGCGTGTTTGCGAGACTGGGGATGTCGGTTGTGGACAATCATGCGAAACGATCAACCCTTAGTAGACTAAAGTTATCCATCGGTTTTCTGGCGATTGGCTGCGTGTTTGTAATGCTGTCGCTTCACCATCACGGCTGGGATTTACATGGCTGGATTATCAGTGCTGGTCTCGCGCTAATTGCCTTCGGACTAGGATTTGTCACTCCAAAAGGCCAAGACACGCCCACTTTGATAATGGTTAGTCTATGGCTCTTGACGGGAGTTCTGATGATTGTTCCGGTTTTACTTACGATGATCCCCGCAAGCGCGTTCGGCTTCGATACGGTCATGGGCGCTCCTTTTTTTGATCTGAGTGCCGAGTCGTCGCCCCCCGGTGAGACAACTGTCATATCGCTGGAAGGATCTTACGGCAAAGGACTGTCGCATAGCGCGCCGTACAGTAACAGGGTGGCTCTTTCGGCAATTGTGTCGTGGTTAACCGAAAAAAAATAACCATAGTCCGGGTTACTTGCCTCGAAGTCATCCATTTACAGCTAGGATTTTCAGCTGTTCGGCAAATTCAATAACCGTGCGGTAGCCCAGGCTGCTGTGGGGCCGCTCGCTGTTGTATTCCTTTCGCCAGAAGGCGATCTTTGTTTTGGCATCCGCCAATGTCCGGAATCAAGTGGCGTTTAAACATTCATCGCGGAACCGGCTAGTGAAGCTCTCCAGGTAACCGCTCTGTATCGGCTTCCTGGGCTGGATACGTACCAGGTTAATATTCTTCTCCTCGCACCAGCCCAGAATTTTGCGGCTGGTCAGTTCGGGGCCGGTATCACATCGGATTGCTTCCGGAGCGCCGCGTTGCTCGATGATCCGATCCAGCACGCGCGTGACGCGATCCTCTTGTCCAGCGCCTCTCGCAACATATGCGATGTGTGTCAGATTCCGATACTGCCCGAAGAGTCCTTAGGGTTGATCGGAACTGACTCGGCGAGCAGTTCTGGGGTG
>CAXSIG010000159.1:2011-9369 GCA_964237255.1 uncultured Bryobacteraceae bacterium | reverse complement strand
AATAGGCAGTCTTCAAGGAAAAGATCTGCCCGACTGATTGGCCCAATCCACTGGGCAATACAACCGTGGGGGCCACGCCAAGCAACCCTGTCGATCCCACAAACGGCACGCCTCCCAATCCACTGGCGCCGCCTAGGATACTCAAGTCCACGCGAGGCATCAGCGCGTTTTGAGCCGCGCGTTCGTTCAGCTCATCGATCGCGATTCTCCGGCCCGCCGCCGTCAATTCCGGACGGTTCGCCATCGCCTGCGTCATCACATCGGTCAACGGTGGAACGGTAAAAGCGTCTGCCTGAAGGCCCGGATCGTCAGTCAGTTCCATTTCCAAATACCGGGTTGCCGGCTTCAGGTCTGCTCCAATCAATCTGCGCAGCGCATCCAGAATTTCGCGATACGCGTACTGCGATTGAATCAGCGATACCTTGCGTTGCGCTACCTGCGTTTCCGATTGAAAAATGTCGAGCCGCGAAAGCGCCCCGAGCTCGAGCGACAATTTATCGTGCTCATAAGCCTTTTGCGCCAAGGCTAACGACTCCTGCTGCACACGAATAAAATCCCGCGCCCCCACCGCGTCCCAATACTGTCGAACCGCGGCAGAGATCGTGTCCGCAACCCGCGCGCTGCTTTGCGCCGTCGTGATCACCAGCTGCTGCCGCGCAATCAACAGCGGCGTTCGCAGTTGAATATTTCCACGGTTCTGGAGCAAAGGTTGAGTCAACGCGAAATTCAGACTATCGAAGATGCTCGGGTTCAAATTGCTGAACACACTGTTCGTTGAATTGCGAACCGCATTGAAGCTGGCCGACAACGTAGGTCCCGCTCCCAGCACCTGCTGATAGCCGGCCTGCGATGTCTGCGTCAAACTGCTCAACGTATCTGCGCCGCTAATCACGCTCGATTGGGGCTGCTTGGATCGGGTAGCCGCGAAGCTCAAGAGCAAACTAGGATCAAACGGTGACTTAGCCGCCTGAATCGCATCGGTCGCCGTATAGTAATCCAGCTGCGTCAACCGGATGTCGGTCGAATTCTTCAACAGCAGACGAATAAAGTCATCAACGCGAAGCACCAGCTTGCCGCCTACAACCTGCGCTTCCACGCCCTCTACATCGTGTTCGCTGACCACATCCGGATGGAGCCGATTCCGAAAGTATGCGGCCACCGATGACGACCCTGCCTGGGCGGCAAACGAACACAACAACAGCAGCGCAACCAACCTACTCATACCGAAGCGCCTCAATCGGATCGATCCGCGACGCCTTCATCGCCGGATAAATCCCGAACACCACACCCACCACCACCGACACGCCGAACGCAATCACAATCGATGAGGTCGTCACAATCGTTTTCCAGTCGGCGGCGGACGCAATCAGCCAACTCAAGAAGTCACCAAACGCCTCCCACCGAAATCAATACCGACTCCATCAGGAACTGCCGCACGATGTCCGCGCGTCTGGCCCCGATGGCTCGCCGGATCCCGATTTCGCGCGTTCGTTCCAGCACCGTGGCCAATACGATATTCATGATTCCGATCCCACCCACCAACAGAGAAATTGCCGCAATCGCTACCATCACGTAAGTGAAAATCGTCTGCGATCGCTGCTGCTGAGCTAGCAACTCCGCCGGAATTGTGACGCTGAAGTCCGGCGTATTGTGGTGCGTCGAATTGAGGATCGCGATCACCACCTTGGCCGCTGCGATGCTGTCCGCGCCAAGCTTGAGCTGAATGTCCACGCCGCCCAGTTCGTCTTTCAGGCCGCCGCCCATATCCCAGAACCGATACTGAAAAGTATTTAAAGGAATGTAGACAATGTTGTTTACATCGCTTGCCGCGGCCGCCAGATTTTGCGATCCCGACGCTAATTGGCCCTGCAGCACGCCCGTGACTCGCAGCCATGTGTCATTCAGCTTTATGTACTTACCGACAGCCGGCCCGTAGCCGAGAATGCCCACTTTCGCGCTCTCGCCCAGGACGCACACGGCCGCGCTGTTTCTATCGTCCAGATCGGTAAAGAATGCGCCGGCGTCTAACTTCCAGTTATGAATCTGCGCGTAAGAAGCGCGAACTCCGCGCAATTGAGGCGCGTCTTTCGCCGGTTTCGGCAACACTTTCGCAGGCCGCAAACTATTACTGGCGGAGATCAGGTTCAGTCCATCCAGATTGGCCTGAATGATCCGCACATCGCGCTCATTCAGCCCAGGCGAAGAGCGCCGCCTTTGCTGCAATTCGCCATCGCTCGTCGCGGCACGCGATTCCACCAGGACATTCCGAACTCCCAACTGCTCGATAAATCGCAAAGACTCATCGCGCGCGCCGGCCCCGATTGCCAACATCCCGATCACCGCCCCGACGCCGAAAATGATTCCAAGCGCGGTTAGTATCGTCCGCGTCTTCTGGCTCAGCAGGTTCTGCGCAGCCAACAAGAGATCTACGAAGTAGGCTTTCACTTAGGCAGGGTGGGGCCCTTTGAGCCGCTCTCTTTCTTCTTGCTTTCCGATTCCGGATCGGCAAGCGCCACCAACTGCCCCTCATTCAATCCATCCAGCACCACGCGGCTCTCGCTGCGACGAACCAGCTTCACGTCGCGCGTCGCGAATCCCTCACCGTTCGGAACGTACACAAAGGTCCGGCTGCCGCTTTCGAACACCGCCTGCGCCGGGAGCCAGAGGACTTTCTTCAACTCGTCGGTCGTCACCACCACGTTCACGCTCATGCCGGGATGCAGGGCAGGCGTCGGATGATCCAGATGGACCTTGCACTCGAACTTTCGGTTCCACGGCGGACCCGCGGTACCTCCCAAATCCGCCACCTTCCCCGTAAACTTCTCGGCTGGTAGGGCCACCACATCAATCGAAACCGGTTGCCCCACGGAAAGGTGTCCACGGTCCAACTCGCCGAACGTTGCGCCGACTTCCCAGTTCGTCATATCGGGAATCTCCGCCACCGCCATCCCGCCGCGTACCGTGTCGCCTACCTGATAATCGGGAAGCGTCATGCCCCCGAAAAAGAAATTGCCCGATTGGTTCGACCGGATCGCGACATACCCAGGATGCGTAGCCTTCACAATCAGTGCGCCGATGTTCTTCTGCGCTGTCGCCACCTGAATCTCGGCCTTGCCTACAGACGCCTTCTGCACCGCCACTGCCGCCAGGTTCGTGTCACCGCGATTTGCTAAATCCGTCTTTAACTGATTGGCGCGGTCGGTTGCCGCCTTCAAAATCAGGTCGTTTTGTTTGGCCGTGATCGCTGGCAGAATCGCATTTTTTCGAACGTCCAACTCCGCCACGCGAATGTCGGACTCCGCCTTTTGCAGTAGGTACTTCGCCTCTTCCAAATCGGCCTGCGCCTGCGCCTCGGCTTGCGTCACTTTGAGCTTGTTCTCCGACAAGTCCGATTGCGCTTCCTTCAGCTTGTATTCCTGATCGGTGGGGTCGAACTCAATGACCGGGTCGCCCACCTTTACCAAGTCGCCGGTCTTGCTCAGGTAAGTAATGTGCATCTCGCCGCCGCCGGTTAGCGGAGCCGTCAGCATCTCGGAATTGCCTCCGCGCAAGGCACCCCGTGCCGCGACGCTCAAAGTAATATCGCCCCGCTTCACCTGCGTCGTGGGAACTGTGGACGTCGCCTTGGGAGCGACTGCGCGATAGGTTCGCGCCGAAAGCCAGGCAGCCACGCTCCCAATTGCCGCGATCGCAAGAGCCGTAACGATATACCGACGGATGCGCTTGCGCTTCATTTCTTCTTCTCATTGCTGGGCGGTTCCACCAACGCCACGGCAGCGCCTTCCGCAAGTCCCTCAATCGCCACATCATCCGGATTCCGCGCGCGCAACTGCACATTGCGCCGCTCATACCCCTTGTCGCTCTTCACGTAAACAATCGGCTTTCCCTGGTCCGTGAACAACGCCTTCGCGGGAACGCTCACAGCATTCGGAATGCGCGAGATTACGAAATCGGAACTCGCGTTCATGCCGGGCCGAAGCCGCTTGCCGGGTTCATCAAGCGCCGAGTAACTTTTGAAACTGCGGGTCGGTGGCCACTCCCAGTTCTGTTCCGTCAACGGCGAAATTTCACTGATCTTCGCGTTGAACGTCTTTTCGGGAAACGCATCGATGTGGACCAATACCGCATCCCCAGCCTTGATCCGCCCGCGGTCCACTTCCTCTACCTTGCTTTCCATCGCAATAGTCGAAAGGTCCGGAATCTCCGCCAGCAGCGTCCCCGGCGCGGCATGGTCGCCCACCTTATAAGGCTGCGCGTTCATCCACCCTTGCGAATAATTGCCGAGATAAGTAATCACCCCGCGTCCAGGGCTCTTCACCTCCATCGACGCCAGCTGAGCGTTCGTGATTTCTAATTCGCGAACCTCCTGGTCCCGCAGCCGTGTCAACGACGCAATCTTCGCCTGGTCCGAGGTAGTGTGCATCTGGTTCGTCGCCGATTGCACGTTCACCTTTTCCTGCGCCAGCCCGGAATCGATCTTGCTCTCCTCCCCCTGAATCACACTCATCACCGCTTGTTTGGACGCTTCCAGCTTGGCCTTCTCCCAGTCGTAACTGGCGGTCGCAAGATCGAGCTTGTCTTTTTCGCTGGTGATCCGGGCCTGCGCCAACGCCTGATCCAAATTCGCCTGCGCCGATTTCAACGCCGCCGTATGTTCACTGATCTGTTGTTTCGCCGCGCTCGGATCGAACCGAATCACTACCTGCCCCGGTGCTACTTCACTTCCCGTCGGAGCCGTCCATACAATTTGCAAATCCGGCACATTGACCGGCGCGGTAATCTGGACCGACTTCTCAGCAGTCAGTTCCCCACGCGCCCGAATCAGCACCAGAAATTCCCCACGACGCGCGTTCGCCGTAGGCAGATTCGTAGCGGCTTGCGCATTGCGCAACCGAAAAAATGCCACACCGGACCCAGCCGCCAGCAGCAGCACCAGCCAAGTCAGAGCGCGACGCCACCTCACCGGACAATCTCGATATCCGCAGCTGCGGACAAATCCGGCAACAGATGCGGATCGTGCTGATCGAAAATAAATCGCGCATTGAAGCTCTTGATCGGACTACCCAGCGCAGACGATGCCACGGGACTCGCTGAATCGAAATGCGCCGTAAAGGTCAGTTCCGGATAGGCGTCCAGATGGACCACCGCCTTCGCGCCCGGATGCAAAATCGCGCCATCCGCTTCGCTCACCGCAAGCTGCAGCACCATATTTGAAGGATCGAAAATACGCAGCAGCGGACTCCCCGGCCACAACTGATCGCCCTCCCGCGCGTGCCCCATCGAGTTGTTCTTCCAGATACTCTGCAGGGCCACCATGCCCGGAAGCGGCGCGCGGATTACCAGTTTTTCGGAATCGCCCTGTAACCGAGTGAGCGTCAGCTTCTGCCGCTCGGCCTGTAGTTTCAACACTTGAAGCTCGGCGGCTTCGGCCTCTTCATGAGCCTTCGTTGAGCGCTTCAGGCTGGCAACATGCAGTTCGGCGTTCTTCAAAATCTCATCCGCCTTCGAATGCTCAATCTCGCTAAGCACCGGACCCTTGCGCATCTCCAGGCGAGCCTTCGCCAAATCCGCTTCGGCCGTAGCATAATCCGAAGTGCGCTTCGCCGCGTTGCTCTTGTGCTCGGCGGCTTTTTGATCTACCTGGTGTGTCAGGTCGTCATACTTAGCCGCAGCATCGCGAGCCGCTTTGATCTGCGTCGTGTGATCGAACTCCGCCACCACCTCGCCCGACGCGACCTTCGTTCCGTTCAGGACCAACCGGGTAAGAGTAAGATTGCCGCTTTGCTGTCCGCTGATGCGCGGAGCCTGCAAGGTAAGAGCGCGAAGGGCCTCCACGGTCCCGGTAGCGCGCAAGACCTGCGGATTCTCTCCGCACCAGAGTAATAGGTGCAACCCAAACAGTGCGACGACGAAGCGCATTAACAACGTTAGACTCCACATGGGCCGATTTTGTTGGTGTTCTCTGACACTTTATTCTCCACTTAGCAAGAAGGAACAAACGCCACGTATCCTGGCGGAAAGGGGTCGTTAGGTGCGTGCGCCTAGTTCACAGGCGAGAGATTTCAACGTCGAAAACTGGTTTGCGATGCAACGAGCGCGTCACATCCTACTATTGACAAAACTTTCCGTGTCCACTTATTATTAATTCATGAACGTCACTCTTGCACTAAACGACGACACGTTGCGAGAAGCAAGGCGCCGTGCGGAGGCATTAGGCACAAGCGTCAATCAACTTATTCGAGATTACCTGGAGGAATTCGTCGGCGGAACCACATCCAGTGAGTTAGCTGCTGAGTTTGATCTCCTTTCGCGCGAATCGGTCGGAAATTCCGGCGGTTGGAAATTCAATCGCGACGAAATTTACTCTCGCTAGATGAACCGACTCTCCTTTTTCGACACGAACATTGTCGTTTATGCGGACGATGAAGCCTTCCCGCAAAAGCGTCAGACTGCAATCAATCTGATTTCCCAGCACTTGCGAATGGGCACTGCGGTAATTTCCATCCAGGTTCTTCACGAGTATTTCGTTACGGCAACCAAAAAGCTAAAGATTCCCGCCGAAGTAGCTCAACGCAAAGTGAATCTTCTTGCTCGTTGTAAGGTAGTTCGCCTCGATACCCACGACGTTGACGCGGCGATTGACCTTCATCGGCTGAACCAGATCTCTTATTGGGATGCGCTCATCGTCCACGCAGCCAGGTCGGCGGGAGCGACAGTCCTTTATAGCGAGGATCTTCAGCCGGGGTCCACCATCGCGGGAGTGAAAGTAGTCAACCCATTCGCCGGACCCGCAAACTAAAATCAACAACCGCGCGTTCCTTGTCGAATCGTTCACTCTGAAACGACGCGTTTCATTTTGGAAACCAAACCGGTATTTCCAGCCAGCCCACCGTCACCGACCAAATTCCGCCTCTCCGCAAAGATTGTTTAATTCCAGTAACTTAGGCAGAATTTTGCCACGCCCGCCAAATCTTTGCCGTATGGCTCACACCGTGCATTCACCTGAGCCATGACATCGCTTGAAACCCGTGACCAGATCGTCGTCGACCACCTCTCTCTCGTTCGCGCCATCGCTATCCGCGTTTTCGAAAGCCTCCCGGTGCACGTCGATCTCGACGACCTGATCCACGCCGGTGTAATGGGCCTCATCGACGCTGCCACCCGTTTCGATGCCGGGAAGGACGTCTCCTTCCAAAGCTACGCGAAGCACCGAATTAAAGGCTCCATCCTCGATAGCCTACGCGCAGCAGATTGGGCTTCCCGCGACCTCCGCAAGCGCCACAAACAACTCGAAAGCATGACGCGCGAATTGACCGCAGAACTGAACCGCGCTCCCACTGAAATGGAAATCGCCAACA
>CAXSIG010000159.1:0-2001 GCA_964237255.1 uncultured Bryobacteraceae bacterium | reverse complement strand
AATGGGAGTGCCTCTCGATCGTTGGCGCCAGATTGCAATTGAGCTACGGGTCATCGGCCTGATGTCATCCACGCGCGCCGCCGAAGATGAAAACCAGTCCGCCTCGGAGTATCCGGCCCCCGCGAAATTCCGTCCGGACGCTATGGTGGAACGCCGTCAGCTAAGCACCAAGCTGCATTCCGCTATGAGCACGCTCCCGGAGCGCTACCAGAAAGTAGTAGTCCTCTATTACACGAAGGACATGACCATGAAGGAAATCGGAACGAAGCTAAACATCAACGAAAGCCGGGTATCACAAATCCACAAAACTGCATTAGAGAAAATGCAGGTGGTGCTGCAAAGCCAAGGCGTGGAGTCCGCCGCCGCCTACGTTTAGCAAGTCCAACAAAACATATTGTCAATCTCGTGTAGGGCAGGCCCCCTGGCCTGCGGCGGTCTCCCTAGACCGCCCTTCCTACACCCTACGTCTCCGGTTCCTCGCCAGCCAGATGCACGCGATTCCCAATCATGTCGAAGTTCTGACGATAACGCTTCCCGTCGTCCTTCTCGATCACCACAGAAAACTTGCCCTCGGACGCCCGAACGGGAAAAAACCCCTCGACCCTCCGTTGAATATACGACGTCTCATAACGGTGCCGCCGAGGATTCCAGATAAACACGCGGTAGCTATCGTAATCGTAAGGCTGAACTCCGGAGCCGATTGTCGTCCATAACCAGATGTCTTTTGGACCCGCTTCATCCTGGATCCTGCCCAGCGAAAAGTACGAAGTGATGCGCTTTCCCTCGGCATACTGGGCCACGTCGTCCGGAATCGCCATGTAAATTTTCTGCGTGAGCACCCATCCACTCTGGCCGCCCTTGTTACGGATCAGCGTCCAGTCTTCGGGCGGGGAAGTTGGTGCTTCAGGCTTCGGATCCGGGTCGACCGGAGGCGTGCGCTCTTTCGAAAGCGTCACCCAATCAGGTGGTGGCTCGGGAGCTTTGGGAACGGGCGGTGGGGGAACGCGACTACTCTTTTCTTTCTTCTTGGGCTTAGTCGGACGTGGCGCCTTCGGCCGAACAATAGCCGGCCGTTTGCGGGGTGGTGAAATCCTCGGCGCAGTCTTGTGGCCGATTACATCCACCCGCTCCGCAGCCTGAATCTGAAGATAACTCGGTGACGTCCGGCTCGGCTCCGTATGTACGTTCAACAAATCGTACGTAGTAGCTTTCCCTTGCGATGAAAACTTTAAAGTATCGGTGGACAGCTTCCGCAGTTGATCCATCGCGGCATTGTCCAGCAGTTGCGGCTCGTCAACCCAGCCCTCAGCGCCCTTCGCTGAGCGTACTTTGACAAAGTGCCGTTTGACTTGGAGCACCTCTAGCTTTTCGCCAAAATGCACAGTCGCGACTGTCCCGGATTTTGGCGCAATCTCCTTCCGTAATTCCAGGTTTGCCGGACCCGCGAATGCGTCGCCGATGGATCGTTCTTTCGGCGCTGTAGAAGTCGTCTGGCACCCAGCCAGGAATGACAGCGCAACTAGCGCAAGGTACGCTCGAATCTGATGATCGGACTTCAGGACATTTTGGACGCGCGCGAGCGAATCAGAGATTCCATCTATCTTTCGCCCGCTGCACATTCGGAGACCTTTAGCCAGCTTACAGGTAACGATATGTACCTCAAGCTGGACAACCTCCAAATGACCGGTTCGTTCAAGGAGCGCGGCGCGCTGAACCGCATCCTGCAACTCACGGATGACGAGAAACGCCGGGGAGTGATCGCGGCATCGGCAGGCAACCACGCGCAAGCCGTTAGCTATCACGCAACCAAGCGGGGTATCCGCGCGGTCATCGTAATGCCGGTGGCAACGCCGCTAGTGAAGGTTACGGCAACCCGCGGCTACGGGGCCGAAGTCGTTCTCCACGGCGCGAACTTCGACGAAGCCTGCGCCGAAGCGGACCGCCGTCGCCATGCGGAGAATCTTACGCTGGTCCACGCCTTTGACGATGACGCGATCATCG
>CAXSIG010000158.1:9036-9388 GCA_964237255.1 uncultured Bryobacteraceae bacterium | reverse complement strand
AATCAACCGGACCTTGGATGAGGCTGCCGCATCGGGTGGGGCGATCGTCGGTATAGTTCCTGTCGATACTGTGAAGCAAGTGAACAGCGCGCAGGCGACGGGGGCGAAAATCCGCGCCACCATTTCTCGCGAACGCTTAGTGCTGGCTCAAACTCCCCAAGTATTTCGCCGCGAAATACTCGCCCAGGCGTTTGACGCTGCCAGGGCAGACGGCTTCCGTGGTACCGATGAATCGAGCTTAGTGGAGCGCTTGGATCGCGTCGAGGTAAGCGTAGTCTTAGGCAGCGAGCGCAACATCAAGATCACACGGCCAGGCGATATGGAGCTTGCCCGTCTCTTTCTGGAACAGGAG
>CAXSIG010000158.1:4081-8998 GCA_964237255.1 uncultured Bryobacteraceae bacterium | reverse complement strand
TCTTAGGAGGTGTGACGATTCCGGCTGATTTCGGATTGGACGGCCATTCCGATGCGGACATCCTGTCGCACGCTCTGACCGACGCGCTGCTGGGCGCGCTGGCATTGGGCGACATAGGAATGCATTTTCCCGATACAGACCCAAAGTGGAAGGACGCGGACAGCCTAAGGTTTGTCCAACATGCGGCCGCACTGGTAAGAGCGGAGGGTTGGAACATCGCTAACGTGGATGCAACCGTGATTCTTGAGAAGCCCAAGCTGAAAGATTACCGTCTGCCGATCCGCACGAAACTTGCTGAAACACTTGGCTTGCCGGTGGACCGCGTGTCCGTGAAGTTCAAGACGTCGGAAAAGGTCGGCCCGGTCGGAGAAGGCCGTTCCGCCATTGCATTATTGACTCATTAAACAATTCACCGATGTCACCGCACTTACACGCTCTTGAAGCGGAGAGCATTCATATTTTGCGCGAGGTAGTCGCGGAGTTTCAGAATCCGGTGATGTTGTATTCCATCGGGAAAGATTCCTCCGTGATGGTGCGTCTCGCGCAGAAAGCCTTTTTCCCCGCGCCGCTCCCGTTTCCGTTGCTGCATATCGACACCACGTACAAATTTCGCGAAATGATCGAATTTCGCGACCGCTTCGTGCAGGATATCGGCGCTAAGCTGATTGTGCATACCAATCGCAAAGCCGTCGACGAGGGCGCAAATCCATTTCGCATCGGTACGCAAAACTGCTGCGGATTACTGAAAACGCGGGCATTGCTGGACGCATTGGCGGAGGGCGGCTACGATGCCGCATTCGGAGGCGCGCGCCGCGATGAAGAAAAGAGCCGGGCCAAGGAGCGCGTTTATTCGTTTCGCGATCATCTAGGTCAGTGGGACCCCAAGAATCAGCGCCCCGAAGTGTGGAACCTGTTTAACGCGCGCGTTCACAAGGGCGAGAACATCCGCGTCTTCCCGCTTTCGAACTGGACGGAACTGGACGTCTGGCAATACATCGAGGAGGAGAACATTCCCATCGTTCCTCTCTACTTCGCGAAAGAGCGCTCCATGGTGGTGCGCAACGGCTCTTTGCTTTCTGTAGAGCAGGATATCCCACTAATGCCCGGTGAACGGGCCGAGCCTGTGCTATGCCGCATGCGTTCCCTCGGTTGCAGCCCATGCACCGGCGCCATCCGATCGGACGCGGACACGGTCGGCAAGATTATCGATGAAATGAAGCTGGTCCGGCGGTCGGAACGCGAGAACCGCGTGATCGATCACGATCAGGAAGGCTCCATGGAGTTGAAGAAGCGCGAAGGATACTTCTGAGTTGAAGGGTCTGCTGCGGTTATCCACCGCCGGTAGCGTGGACGATGGAAAATCCACGTTGATCGGACGCCTGCTTTACGATTCGAAGGGCGCTTACGAAGACCAGGTAGCTTCCGTCACGAAGGGCGGCAAGCTGGATCTGGCGCTCCTTACCGATGGGCTGCGAAGCGAACGAGAGCAGGGAATCACCATCGACGTCGCTTACCGATACTTCGCGACGGCAAAACGCAAATTCATCATTGCCGATACGCCGGGCCACATTCAATACACCCGTAATATGGCAACCGGCGCTTCCACCGCCGATGTCGCCATTATCTTGATCGACGCGCGAAACGGCGTGCTGCCTCAATCGAGACGTCATGCTTACATCGCGGCACTTCTGGGCATACCGAACTTTGTAGTGGCGGTGAACAAAATGGACCTGGTGGATTTCTCCGAAACGACATTCCGCTCCATCGAGCGCGAGTTTCGCGAATTCGCCAAGGCGGCACACGCACCCGACCCCTACTTCCTGCCTATCTCCGCGCTGGCCGGCGACAACGTGGTGACAGGCAGCAGTCACATGGGGTGGTTTGATGGTCCGCACTTGCTGAATTACCTGGAGTCGATTCCGTCGGCGGAAGAACGGGAACGGTTGCCGATGCGGTTTCCCGTTCAGTATGTAATTCGTCCGAACCTGGATTACCGCGGCTATGCGGGACAGATCGCATCGGGAACTGTCCACGTGGGGGATACCGTTCTGGCCCTACCTTCCGGACGCACCAGCCGGGTGCGGCGGATTGCAACTTACGACGGCGACTTGGAGGTTGCGTCCGCACCGGATTCCGTCACGGTCCTGATCGACGACGAGATTGATATCGGACGCGGCGACATGATTGTAGCCGCGCACCAGCCGCCCGTGATCGCCCGTCGATTGGAGGCGAAGACTGTCTGGATGAACGCGACGCCGCTTGAGGTCGGGCGGACTTACCTTCTAAAACAAACCACGCAGACCGTACGCGCCACCATTCACGCGGTGGAGTATCGCATCAACGTGGATACGTTGGCACACGAAGGCGCCACAACTTTGGCACTGAATGAAATCGGCCAGCTGGCGCTGGAAACGCACCGGCCACTCTTCTTCGATCCGTACGCGGAAAACCGCGGAACCGGCTCTTTCATTCTGATTGACGCGCTTACGAACGAAACGCTGGCGGCAGGAATGATCACCAGTCGCGGCGCGGCGATGGCGGCGGATCGCAACGAGCTGGCCTTCAACCCGGAGCCTGTTACCGCGGCGGAACGAATGACGCGTTGGGGACATGCGCCAGCCGTTATCGATGTACCTACCGAAGGCCAAGCCCATCTGCTGGAACGCGACTTGTTTGAAAGAGGCTGCCTGGTGACGGTTGTTTCGGGGGAGGCGGCGACGGCTGAAGCTTTAAGCGCACTTGAAGGTGCCGGCGCTATCGTGCTGCGCGTAGTGGAAGGCGCCCAACCTGTTAAGGTGTCCGACTTGGAGGAAAGCGGCATTCTTCGCGGCGGCCAAGACCCGTTCGTGTCGGGCGGCGGAATTTAGCACCATAATTTCAGCGTTTGCCGTTAATCTCCGGCGAGACTCGCCCTACACCCAATTCGGTCGTCGGTCAGAATAGGGTTAGCCGTTTGGTTCATTTTCATAGATAAAACCCACGAATGAGTAAGCGTGAGATTGCAGTAAAGACTTTCGGTTGGCCAGAGCAGGAAGAATTTGCACACTTCTCTGGCGACATTAACCCAATTCACATGAGCGCACTGGCGGCGCGTCGCACCCAGGCGGGACGGCCTGTGATTCACGGCGTAAATGCAGTACTTTGGGGTCTGGACGAGCTTGCGCGGCACGGTTTTCTGCAGTCTTCGATCGCCGCGTGTAAGGTGCAGTTTCGAAAGCTGATGTACGTAGGGGATCCCGTTTCCGTTTGGATAGCCCGCGAGCCCGTCGGCAGGCTTCACGCCGAGTTGCGAGTCGGCACGACGACAACAGTGACGATATTGTTGACATGGGGATTACCAATCGCAGATGAAGGCACCGATGAGTCGTCGATAGCCAGCACACCCGAGCGGCGCGGAGACGATCTACCGCAAGAGTGGCGGCTTGAGGAACTGGATGGAATTTTTGGATCCCTGTTTATTCGCGATCAGTCGTCCGGCCTGTATCCGGATTTGATGAAGATCTTGGGAGCACGCAGGACCGCATCTCTGGTCCATCTTTCCACGGTGGTTGGGATGCGTGTGCCGGGGTTGCATTCAATTTTCACCGCGTTTCATTTACAGTTCCCCGCAAATGCCGACTCTACCCATCTGACTTATCGGGTAGAGGAAGTCGACGATCGCTTTCGTTTGATAACTCTACACGCTAGTGGGGGAGGAGTTGCGGGTTCGGTGACTGCAATCGCTCGGGTGCCGCCAGTCCAACAAGCGAAAATCACAGAATTAGCTCGGCTGACTCTTCCTGGTGAATTCCGAAACACAAGAGCACTGGTGATTGGCGGATCTCGTGGACTGGGCGAATTAGCGGCAAAGATGATTGTCGCCGGAGGTGGTCAGGTCACGATTACCTATGCCGTTGGTGAGGCGGACGCCATAGCCGTCCAGAACGAAATTCGGGATTGGGGAGGAGCGTGCGAAACGATGCGGTTCGATGCCACGCTCCCCGTTGCGGATCAAGTCCAGTCCATCACCGAAAAACCTACAAGTTTGTACTATTTTGCGACTAGTCCCATTTTCGGTAGAGCGGATGCGATTTACTCGCGAGCCGTATTCGCCAACTTCTGCCGTTTTTATGTTGACGCCTTCTACGAAGCTTGCCTAACACTAATGGAATCCGGCCGTGAGCTCGGAGTTCTGTATCCTTCTTCGGTCGCCGTGCTGGAGCGTCCGGAAGGTATGACAGAGTACTCGATGGCAAAGATGGCTGGCGAAACTTTGTGCGCGGATATGAACCATAGCTTACCGGGTATTCGCATCGTTGTCGCACGATTACCCAGGCTGTTGACCGACCAAACCGCGACAGCGACTCCCGTAGACACAGAGAATCCCGTTAACGTGCTTTTGCCTCAAGTCCGGCGGGTAGAGCGATCAGAAGATTGCGTACACGAAGGGATTCCTGTTTCGACCCATTGACATCAGTAATAAGATTACGAAAAGTAATGTGACTGCCGTCGAGGAATAGACAGCCCACCGGACCCACCGAGCCCTAATTTCGAAATTGCCCCGTTGCCGTTCTCTTCGCCAATAATCGGCTACTTCGGTCACGAAATAGCCAGCCCCCCCGAGTAGAATACTTTGGCCGGCAGCGCCAAAAAATGCGCCGAATTCCGGCGAAAGACCGTCCAGTCCCAACGTTAGACGACTCAGGAATGTGACGGCTTCGGTTGCGCTACTCGCACGAAACAAAACTAATCCGGCAGCCACAAGTTGATAAGTAAGAAACGGCCCGAGAAACATCATGATGAGGTTTGACGTTCGATGAACTTTGTAGAAGCGCTGTCGTTTTTTCTTCGTAAGTGCGTCAACAGAGAGATAAAAGGCGTGCAACAGGCCGAAGAGCGCGAAAGCCCAAACAATCCGGTGCCATATCCCACTGAGCA
>CAXSIG010000158.1:0-4071 GCA_964237255.1 uncultured Bryobacteraceae bacterium | reverse complement strand
ACCATGTTGATTAGCAGACTGAATACGAGTCCAGCGTTTCCCCATTCTCTGGTGGCAATTGCCAGCGGGTTAAACACGTAATCCGTTAACCAGGATGTGAGGGTAATGTGCCAACGGCGCCAGTATTCCCCGATTGTGGCCGCAGCGAACGGAGCCTGGAAATTTTCGGGGGCCTCAATACCCAGCAAGAGCGCGGAGCCGTTTGCGATATCGGTTCGTCCTGAAAAATCGGCATACAGCTGAACGGGATAGAGCCAGAATCCAAGGACCACCGGCGTGCCGGGTTCAGCAAGATGGCTGTACACGTAGTCGACGATAAGTTGCAGATTATCGGCGACCACGAACTTCTTAAAGTACCCAAGCAAGATCCGTTGCACACCAAAGACAATCTGTGGCCAGGAGGCGTTGGGAGATTCGCTAATTTGGTCGAGAAAGCTCTGGCTTCGCTGAATTGGACCCGCGACGATTTGCGGAAAAAAGGACCCATAAGCAGCGAAATTGATGAAGCTGGTTTCGGCGGGAACGTCGCCTCGCGACACGTCGATTACATAGCTGATCAGCTTGAAGGAGTAATAGGAAATACCGATCGGGATGAGTAGGCTGACCGTAGTCCGTGTGGTCCAAAACGGCTCCGTCTTGAACAACACCAGCAGCAATACCAGAGACGCAATCCCGGCTCCGGCAATCCAGCTTTTCTTGTCCTCACTATGTGTCTCTTGCGACCATCGCGCGGTTAGGAAGGCTACCGATGTCGCTGATAACATCAGTATCGCCATCGCCCCGCTCCACAGCCAGTAGAAGAAGTACGACGCAACCATCAGAATGCTCGGACGGTAGCGGAATGGCGCCAATCGATACACCACGGCTACCGCCGCGAGGAACGCCAAATACTTTAGTGTGGTGAATTCCAAGCTGCTCTATCAGGCAGTCTTCGATGCAATCAGCGTGACGAAATCGCCGACATTGCTTAGGCCGCGCACCTCGGCTGACGTGAATCTTACCTTGAAGGCCTTCTCCACGGCTACGACAAGATTAATGTGAGAAAGAGAATCCCAACCTTCAACGTCCGCCGCGGTCATTGAATCTGTCGGTTCAATGGACGGATCGTCGAAAACATCTTCAAATATCGACTTCAGTTTCTCTCTTACTGCTTCGCGTTCCATGCTTCCGCCTCTTTAATTTCCACATAAGTGGAGTTGGTCCGATATTCGTCAGGATTGATTTCCCACGCCGTTTTGCTTTCTGAATCTGAAACTTTGTGAAACCCGAATTGGGCGTAGAACTCTTTCACCATGGCGTTCTTGGCGGTAGGAAGGTATTCACCGCGAATCGTGCGGCACCCAAACGCGCGCGCGATGTCGACGACATAATTCATTAGCGTCTGCTCCACTCCGCGAACCAGGACGCGGCAACTCATTAGCCAGTCGGATATGTGAAGTGTTTCACCCGTCATCTTCAGTACGACGATGGAGATTGGTCCATGATCTCCGAAACGGTCGCTAAGGGACGCGCACAGCGGGATCGAAGTCGCGATCCAGCATGAACGCCTCGCATTCCGCTTCGCTGTACCGGTGAGTGGTTAGGTTGAACTGATTACTGCGCTGCAGCAATTGAGAAATCCTCGCCAGCTTCGGAGCGGTAAAGCGAGAAATATCCATCTCCATTCCCAGGGAGCGGAGATAGTCGCCAATATCAGAGAAGCTGCTTTGCACTTCGCGCCGCTCGGCTTCCGTTTTATAGAGTTCTGCCCGAGCTGCATCTTCCGCTGAGAACGATGTAGCCTCGAACAGATTGCACGTAGAGATCGCTCTGACGTAGTCGGCCGGGTCTTCGGGAAGTTCCGGGACGTGTACGTCCGGCACAAGTTGACGGACCAAGTTCCGCTCAAAGGGATTGTCGTCAAGGAACACCATGGAATCGAGACCGATTTCCAGGATGTCGCGGATTTTGCGGATATTATCGCCTTTGTTCTCCCAGTTCGCGAGGAACACGGTGATATCGTCTCGCTTTAGCGCCATGTCCGGATTTTCAGTGAACGGCGCTAAGGCATTAGCGATGTCGTTTTTGCTGCAGACCGCGAGAAGAATGCCTCGTTGCTTCAAAGAGCGAAGGTACTGTTGAAAGTGGTAGAAGGGTTCGCCGTCTCCGTGCGCTCCAATCGCAACGCCGAGAGGACCATCGTCCCCCACAACGCCGCCCCATAACGTGTTATCGAGATCGAGAACCACGCACTTGGTGACGCGACCTCGCGCGGCGCGAATAATATCGACAATTGACTCGGCGATCAGACCCGAAACATCCTGCGCCGCAAACCACTCGGCGCGGCCTTGCCACGAGGAAATCGCTTCGACATCGCACAGCAATACGTGGCCGTGAGCTTGTGCCATGGATGCTAGTTTCGCGTTGACGCGAAATACAGACGCCCGAAATTCCCGGGACTCAGCCCTTTCCGGAATTGCGTAGTTGCATTGAATTAAACGCGCGTGGGAGTTGGCGCGAAGCCATTCCCATCGGCGTTCAATACTCTGCATCATTGTGTCGGCATCAGCGCGCAAGCTTTCGGTGAAGTCGATCGAGATCGCGAAGTCCGGCTGAAAGCCCCCGAGTGATGGGTCTGAATCGACGGTTACGACTTCGCAAGCCAAACCGGCACGGATCAGGCTTTCCTCAATTGCTTGACCAAGGGCGGTTTGGGCGGATTGAGAGAAAATTGCTATACGCACAACGGACAATTTGGCGGGCAAAGCGTCCGCATCAACATGCGTCGCCAGCCCCAGCTCAACTTCCTGGGCGCTAAGAGAAACCAACAGTTATTATCCTAGACTGAGGTTTGACTAGCAACGACACCACTCGCGGCAACCTGAGTAGAGATCTTCTCCGGGCCGCTTTGGTTGTGATTCTCTGGACGGGCGTTCTTGAAGCGAGCTTGCATTTGGCGGGCGTGAAGATCGACGGCTCGTTCTACATGCATGACGACCTTCGGCGCTTCCGCTTCCGGCCTTCCGCGGCGGCTTGGCAGCTGGAAGAGGGTGAGGAGTATGTTCGAGTCAACAAACTCGGATTTCGGGATCGGGAACGCACGATAAGCCGCCCGGCGGGTTCATTCCGAATCGCGGTGATCGGCGATTCGGCAGTCGCAGGCACCCAAGTAAGTCAGGAAGAAACTTTCACTCAGGTTGTCGAGAATCTACTTCAACCACGCAGCAATGGACAGGTAGAAGTCTTAAACTTCGGCGTCCCAAACTACAACCTGGCTCAGCAGTATTGAACCTTGCGCGACCAGGTTTTCGAGTATCAACCGTCTCTTGTAATTGCGGCAGTTTCTTTAACAAACGCGGTCCTGAACAGCAATAAAGAAACCTGTGTCAACGATTCTCCTTACCCTTACTTTCAAGAGAACGAGGGAAAGCTGGCGTTGTATGACCCGGCGGAGAAATCCCGTATATCGGGAAGGACTGAAGAGTGGCTCCTGAATCTGGGAAATAGGATTGACCTCTACCTTTTGGGGCTAAAGGCACAACGCGGGGCAACGGGATTGGAACACAGCATTCTTCAGCGGCTGCATCTGACGAAGCCTCTCCCCAATCATTTCTATGAGCGTTCCTTATACCCGCCTCGCGACACCGGGGTGGAACAAGCTTGGGTGATGACGGAAAAGACTTTGATTGCGATGCGTGAATTATGTCAATCGAAAGGCATCGGTTTCCGGATAGCGGTATTAGATGTCCCAGGTCAAGTGCATCCCGATCCGGCAGTCCGGGAACAGGAACGACTTCGGATTGGCACACCAAACCTGCACTACGCCGATGACCGATTAACCGCATTCGCAAAGCAGCAGGAAATTCCCGTGATTGAAGCGTCGCTTCCGATGGCCGAATACGCGCACAAGACAGGCGTATATTTGCACGGATTCGCTAATACTCCTCCAAATTACGGGCACCTGAATCGGGCAGGGCATCGGGTGCTGGGAACAATCATCGCTGACTGGATTTCAGAAGCAGTTCCGACGATGTCAGCGAAACAATAGACTCAGCCACATAAGGCATAAGTTCTAAATTGCAGAAGGCCTTT
>CAXSIG010000157.1:9179-9389 GCA_964237255.1 uncultured Bryobacteraceae bacterium | reverse complement strand
GTGCTCCGGGGGACCGCCAGTGTTAGTGACAGATTTAGGTTTTGGCCTACCTGAAGAGTCAGCCCTTCGCCTTCGTAATCGGCGAAGCCGGACGCTTTGACCTGGATCTTGTAATCCGATGCCGGTGGAAGCGACGGAACGCTGAACACGCCCTCCTCATTTGTGGAAAGTTTGCGAACTACCCCTTGGGTTTCATTCGATATCAAAATG
>CAXSIG010000157.1:8180-9169 GCA_964237255.1 uncultured Bryobacteraceae bacterium | reverse complement strand
GTCTCGGATTACGCCCGTTATACCAGCGAAGCCACCCGATATTTGCGGGTAAGCGGATGCAACTAACGCCAGCATCAGAACAGGGAGGCGGCAAGACAAAATCGTTCTCATAATTTTTCGATTAGTGGGATCTTGGTGCGAAACGGAACGTAAGAATGGCACTGCCGGCCGCTGCGTGCCCGTTTTCCTGGGCAGGAGCGAACTGGCAAAGCTGAGCCGCTTTCAAAACTTCCAGAGCCAGAAGGCTCGCCAACGCGCCTTGCGATGAGGCAACCCGGGCTCCGGTGACTCGACCTGTTGGATCGATAGACACGGATACGTCCAACTGCACTTCCGTACGAAGTTTTGCTGCTACTTCCGCAGGTACGGCAGGCGAGACTTGATGTAACAGACGAGCGGGTACTGCACGAGCTACCGAGCCTTTGTATTGCAACCCAGGCGGTTTTGGGTCGGAAGCCGGCACCGAGGGTGGTTGGAAGTTTAAGACAGAAGGCGAAGCAACCGGCGGAGGCGTCGGCAAGTCGGGAACGCGGACCAATTCCGGCGTGGGTACCGGTCGACGGTCAACCCAGAGTTGGGGGTCGGAGGATGGATCTGCCGGCGAATCCGTACGGACGGCAGGAGGACCTGTGAGACCAGGCCCCGATTTGCTCGAGGTTTGTGCCGGTGCCGGAGTGCGCTCACGGTCATGGATGACAACCGCTGAGGGGGGAGGTAATAGAGCCTCTTTGGTTTCGCCTATAAAACTTCCGTTTGCCTGGTAAATGGTCAGCCAGGCGGAGATCTTCGTACTCCGAGCTTGCAAGGAATACAGGCCGGAATGGACCTGTTTTGGATCTAACTCGATGCGTTTGGGCTCCGGCCCGTCGAACAGCACCAACAATCCGCGGGACGCACTAGCTACGCCAAGATTGTTCCGATTCCAGCGAATTTCGACAACGGACTGAACAGCCGCGCTTCGTAAGTCGAGGGGTGCGTCTGGCACCGTA
>CAXSIG010000157.1:0-8170 GCA_964237255.1 uncultured Bryobacteraceae bacterium | reverse complement strand
TGCCGGCTGTGTCGGCGTAACTTTAGTACGCGAACCGTATTGGTTTCCCAAGAAAAAGGCGGCTCCCGCCATGGTCAGTCCCGCTGCGCCTAAGGGGAGAATCATGCGACGGTTACTGCGCGTTTCGGCGGGAGGCGGACCCGATTCGGCCAGCGTCTTTTCCAGCAACGGTGCCGGAGGCGGCAATTCGTCCTTCGCCCGAAGCTCACTCTTTATTGCACTTTCTCGTTCCGGAGCGGCGGCAAGCGGCAACTCCGGTCCAGCAATCACTCCATTTCTGGCTTGCTTCACCGGAAACCGAGCTACCAACCGGGGGGCACGGTTCGCCGCGACAAGATGGAGGTTGAGCAGACTCGGGCTATTGACTGTGGCTTCGATGGGTGCGAAGCAGCAGTCGCGATCCCCGAAGAGAGAATCAAGTAACCGGAGATCGTCGTCACGAATTAGCATGCCGGTTCGGACCTGGGTTCGAAAGTACCCGATGGGCGTTCCACGTGCGCCAGCGACAGATTTGTGAAACGTTTCGAGATCCGACGATGAAGTCCGGAATGACGGACCGAAACGGTATTCAATTTCGACTGGAACAAAGCCGGTGATCACGAGTTTACGGCTGTTCCGATCCATAGGGCGACCCAGAACCAGCCCGCCCATCTCAACTCCGCGCCCGCGAATGGCGTTCACACTGTCACGGACCATGAGTTCGAGGCTCTCAAGGGCAACCGGATCGATAGAGATGGAAACATTGCCATCCATAGCGCGGATCAGGCGATAGTTCTCCTCGCCCTCACTGCTCGATGCTTCGACCTTTTCGACAATCATGTTTTGCGCTAGATTGCCGCAATCCCGCGTTACGCGGGTAAATCGGAAACCTAGGTACTCAGACTGAAAAGATACACGGCCTGACAGGCGTAAGAAACTAGTAAATATTCCTGAGAGGGAGCGGGTGCGTGATTGAAAGTCCGCGAAGGACGCACTAGTGTAGCGGTTCTGTAAGTGTTTGCGGGACTTCGAATGACAATCGAGCGCCGATCTGAACTTTTCGAGGACGATTCAATTAGACTGTGATAGTACCAGGAGCGGACTTAAGTCCCGGTTGTGTTGTGGGCGACGAAGGTGAGATGGTTCAGCGGACGTAAGCTCTAAATCCGGCGTTGCGGACAGAAAACGCTTATTCGCTTGGCAGCGTGTATTCGCTCACTTTCGTGCCTACGAACGTTACAATAACACTTCGAGTCGCATTTTCCAGGGGAGAACCCATAACGGTTATGAAGACAATCGCCGCATTTCTGCTAATCAGTTGGGCCTTGTTTGCCGACAAGAAAGTCGCCGATACGTTGCCGGCTCCCTACGCGACTCCTTCGGTCAAAAATGGGCCAAAAGTGGTTGCGAGGCCGGACGGCGCTGAGCTTCATGCACCCGCCGGGTTCCACGTGAGCGAGTATGCCGCGGGATTCGAACGGCCGCGGTTTATGGTGGAAGGCCCGTCCGGGGAAATTTTGGTTAGCGATACGATTCCGAATGGGTTCGTTTATGTCCTGGACGGCGGACAAAAGACCGCTCTGTTGACGGGACTGGATCGACCTTATGGATTGGCCTTGTGGAAGGATTACCTGTATGTGGGGGAACCGACTTCCATTAAACGCTATAAGTATGATTCGAAAGCCAAGACCGCCGGACCAGGAGAGGAAGTAGTCGCACTGGCCGGATATGACAAGGGACATGTTACCCGGACCATCGCATTTAATAAAACCGGAGACAAGATGTATGTATCGGTGGGGTCGTCCGGAGATTTAGTCGAGGGAGACCCGGAGAATCGGGCGGCGATCAATGAGTACAACCCGGACGGGACCGGGGCGCGGGTTTATGCCGGAGGAATCCGGAATCCGGTGGGACTGCGTGTCAACCCGACTACGGGCCAGGTTTGGACTTCCGTGGAAGAACGAAACGAACTGGGAGACGGCTTGGTCGCGGATTACTTCACCAGCGTTAAACCGGGTGGATTTTACGGATGGCCGTACGCCTATTTAGGACCGCATGAAGATCCGCGTTTACCTGGAAAGCATCCCGATTTAGTAGGAAAAACAATCGCTCCCGACGTTCCCTTAGAGCCGCATTGCGCCGTGTTGGATTTTACGTTCTATACAGGGAAAGCGTTTCCTGCGAAGTATCGTGGCGGGGCTTTTCTGGCGAATCACGGTTCTTCGAATCGTGCGGAACGTGTCGGCTATTCCGTTTCTTTCGTGCCGTTTAAGAATGGGAAGGCGGAGGGTAAGGCCCAGGATTTCGTCACGGGCTGGATGATGGGAGCAGGTGACAAAGACGTGTGGGGACGTCCGGTTGGATTGCTGGAACTTCATGATGGCAGCTTGCTGTTATCCGACGATGGCGGGAAAAAGATCTGGCGAATCTCTTACGGCAAGTAGATGGCGCTTGGGGCGGAGCTGCGGGCGCGGGTAGCGGGAGTTCGATTCGCGCTCCTCGATTTACATAAGTTGTTACTGGATCGCGAGCGCGGGATTTACGAGCGAACTCATGACGCAATCGGGTCGCCTGGGGAATTTTTGACATTGGTGTTGGAGGACGCGCAGTTTGCATGGCTCCGCAAATTGTCCGGATTAATTGTGGAGATGGACGAATTACTGAGCGTTCGGACGAAATCCGGCGACGTGGAAGGTGAGGCAGCGCTTCAGCGAACCCGGTCACTGCTGCGGTTACAGGAAAATGGGGACGAGTACGAGGGAAGATATTATGCGGCAGTTCAGGACTCGCCAGATATCGTGATCGCGCACTGTAAGACGGAACGTCTGTTGAATTAAGCGGCGTCGAGTATCTGGCGCGTATAGGCCAGGCTCGCTTCCAGATCTTTGCGCTCACGCGCGGCTGCTCCCGCTTTGTCGCTGGGTACAGCGCCGTGGGGCGTACCTGCCTCAGCTAGTTGAAGAAACCGCGCAAACTCCCAAGCTGGGACAGTTTTGTAGTTGTCCCAAAATTGCGGCTTGCGGAATGGAAACACGCGCGGGCCGGTGACGATGGTTTCCTGACTCAGTGCCTTACCGGGACAGAGGCGAGCATAGTCGCGGATGTATCGGTCAATATTCACATTGCCGTCGCCCATGCGAAGCCACGCTACCGCGGCGCCTTCGGGAACAAGCCAAACCGCTGTGTCCCGAACGTGGCTAGTAAGCACGTAGGGGTGCAGGGTCTCCAGGCTGAGGTGAGGGTCTTCGAGAGTCCAAAGAGGGTTTCCAGAATCAAGGCAGACGCCCACGAAATCGGGCCCGGCCGATTCAACCAAGCGCTTTAGTTCCCGCGCCTGCATATCGCCTGCGTGATTTTCGATCGCGATTTTCAAGCCGGCGTCCAGGACGCGAGTCCGGACTTTTCGGAGAGTGGCCACGGTGTCATCGATGTGGTGATCAATGAGGCCGCCCTTGCGGTCTTCGCTGCTGCCTAAAACGGCCCGCACGATCTTTGAGCCTACGGTCGCGGCGGCGACGATCATGCGGGAGAGTTGCTCTTCGGCCGTACCGTCTTTCGAATCGAACATAGCGGAACTGGGGCAGATGGATTTCGTCCCAATTTCGACTTCAATGTTGCGATCCTCGGCGTACTTGCGAACTTTGCGAAGGTTATCCGGCTCCAGCGTGCCGATGAAACGGATTTCGGAAAAGTGGACGACGTTCACCTTCTGCGTGGCGCAATAATCCAGATATTGGAACGGCGTCCAGCCCGATGAGCGAATACTAAACAGGTCGATACCGAGCTTTACGGGTAGGGGAGCGGCCGAGAAGGCGAGCGGCGCGAAATTTGCGGTGGCGAGGAACTGGCGGCGGTTCATGGGTTAGGTGCGCGCTACGAAGTCTACTACGGTTTCAAAAGCCGTGAGCACCACTCCCTCTCGATTCACGAATCGCAGCGCGGGATTGTGAACGGTCAGATATTCCGGCGGAAGAACGGCTTGGAATCCTATGGCCGGTATCTGTTGTTCGGCGAAGACGTCGGGACGGTCAACGAGTGTGTATGGGATCTCGCCAAATCGGCCCACCAGGAACATCCGTTCGAGGTCATCTGGAACGGGAGTCGCAAGCCAGCCGGAGAAGTTGGCGTCATCGGTCGCGAAGTGGCCGTTGATGGGTTGATCGATGAACCGGCGGAAATAGATTGCTTGCGATTTACCTTCTTGAGGATCGTAAGTCCAGCCGTGCATCATTTCAAATTCCGCTATGTTCGCGGGGTGGTCGAGACGAAGCACCCATTCGCGGCCGCTAGTGGATACGGCTTTAGCCAGTAACCAATCCTCCGTAGGACAGATTGGGAGATCTCTTAGGTCTAAGGTGCAGTCCCAACCGCAATGAATAGCGGAGGGATCCTCCGCACGGCCGAGAGTGGCAGCTATATCGGGACGATCGTGATTAATTTCGCAGGAACCCGATAAGACACCGTTGTAGAAGATGTTTACGCGGGCAATCGACTCTCCGGGCGTCATATCATATGCCCAGCCGGTCGCCTTCATCTGCTGGGGCTCAGTCCAGCGGCAGAAATCGACGCAGCCGTCCGGTCCGTACTGAAATTGAATTGGATCCTGGCGCAACGGGCCTTTTGCGACTGCGAACAGGTCATGAGTGAAGCAAAGGCCTTGCGGAACGCGAACGTGGCTAAGAGACCCGGTCGCGGCGATTATGGCGTTATGAAGAAAGCCTAAAGAGACCGATTTGTCGCCATATCCCGATGTGAAGACGAGGAGTCCGTTCGGCGCGAGAAGGCTATGCAATTTCCACATCCATCGGGTGGTTTCCGTTTGAGAAAGCTTGTTGAATAAAGAGTTAACGAATATGCAGTCCCATTGCCGACCAGGGCGAAACGATTCGGGCTTAGTGACGGAAAGAAGCGGCGCGACGCCTAGCTGTACATGTTGAAATGCCAGAGCTTCGGGCCGGAGGTCGGAAGCGGTCACAGATTCCGGACCGTAGCGAGCCGCGAAAAACCGTGTGGAACGGCCATATCCACTTGCGAAGTCCAGCACTTGCAGTATTTTCGACGAGTCTTTGAAATGCCACTCTATAAGTTGCCGAACCGCATCCTCCATCTGCATTCCGGCACGGAAATATGACATTCTTCCAAGCGTGGGCGAGTTGCACATAGCCGCAGCGTGCGTGTACATTTCGTCTTCGGCCGCTATCTCCGGCGAAACCGGATTCCCGAATGGAACCGTCATCATCAGTTCGAGAGGAAACTTTTCCGCATGGAACGGTTCAGAGGAGCTAAACATGAGCTTTACGCATTATAGAAGCGCGTTTGTGATAACCTTTGGACTAGTAATTATGAGAGTTCTCTTCCTGTTTGCCGGTGTTATTGGACTAGCGGCAAGCGCCGCAGCCGCGACTGTAACAGTATCCGATGGTCCAGGTCTTGTGAGCGCTGTTAACACCAATAATGGCTTGGCGAGCGGTGGAAACGTAATTCTCTTGAATGCGGGAACTTATATCCTATCCGCATCAAGCCACGCCGGTGGTGACCCGAACATAGGTTTAGACATAACTAAGCCGGTGACGATACAGGCAGCCGTGGCGGGATCTGCCGTAACTATCAATGCGAGTGGCATACCGTATGCGATGCGGCTTCAGGCTAGCAACTCACTCATCGATGGTTTGACAATAGGAAACGCAAATTGGGGCATTCAAGTCCAAGCCGCAAACGGAACACTTCTGAGTAATGTGATACTCCGACGGCTCTCAGTTAGCACGATTGGTACGTCTGGCCAAGCGATTGCCGGGGGCGGAATCGTCGATTCGGTGATCGATAGCTGTGCCGTTACATCGACCTATCATACCGGCATATCGCTGTCCCAAAACCCTTATGGCACGTTAGCTTATCCCGTGCGCAATTTGATCATAAACAATACCGTTTCGAACACGGGGGCCGATCACGGATATGCAATCACGCTTGGCGACTATAACGTGATAGCCGGCAATACAGCGTCGAACGTCACCGGGGACGGAATTCTGGTCAACGGCGGTCAGCATAATTATATTTTCCGAAATACAATTATCAACCCCGGGAATGGAATTGTACTTACAAAAGACATACCAACCGGAAGGCAGAGCAACCGAAATTACGTTGGAAACAATTCGATGACGTTGCACAGCGTTGCCGGCACGGACGCATTGTGGTTTGATTACGATTCGAATTACAACATGGGCTTCCTGAATGAGGGTTCCGCTTCCGCCGAGGGCGGGATGTCACTTTTCAATTCGATTGGCAATTACGTGCGGGGCAACAATTTTCACGATAATAGCTTTGGTGGCATTATTGTCCAGAAAGACAATGCAAGCGGCCCCACGGTACCGTCACGTAACTCAATCCAACAGAATTATTTGCACGATAACATCAGCAATGGCGGTATTACGATCAATACCGATTCGTTGAACGACTACGGATTTAATTACATCTCCAGCGCGGCCCAAACAAACAACACGGCCGGACTTCTTCTTAGTTCTTCCAGCGGCTCTACGTTTTACGCGAACGTCCTTCGCGACTTAGTCTTTGCGGAATTGGTTCAAAACAACTCTACGGGGACACTCTACTTGAACCGTCACCTTACCGGCGGTTTCCGTCACTATGTCGACGTGGGGAGTGCTGCTCAATTCGATTCCGGCTCATCGACATTAGGCGGCAGTTACTATGCCGAGTTTGCTTCCAATGGGAATCCGGGTACGAATGCATACGTAAACGGCAACAACGGCTTTAGCGGCGGCACCTGGACAGATCGATATCCGTATGCCTCAGAATCTCTGGGGAAAAACTATGCGGTGAACGTCCGGCTTCCGGCATATGGAGCTTACGTAGCGGCCGGAACGCAAAGAACAATCGCATGGTCGTCGCAAGGATGTACCAATGTGAATTTGTACCTGGTCAATGGACCCGGGAGCATCATACAGACTATCGCCACGAATTCACCCGATTACGGATATTACCGCTGGGCAGTTCCAGCGATTGCCGCAGGAAACTACGCCGTACGCGCGGATTGCTTGAACTCCTCTTACGCGACCGTCAATAAGAGCAGCACCGGTGGTTTATTTACGATAACCCCGGCGGATCTTGTGCTGCTCTCGCCACAGGCAAACCTGATTGGCGAATCCGGGGCCAATATGAAGGCCAGTTGGTACAAATCTTCCAATGTTTCATCCGTGGACGTTTATATTCGGACCTCCGACAGTCAGGGCTTTCAGCTTTTACAGGCCGGCGTCACCGCGAGTTACTTAAGCTTCACTACTCCGACCGGTACCTCGTCAAACCGAGTCTCCGTAGCCGTGGTGTCGGGATCCTACTCCGATTCGACAGACGGTTGGTTTACCATACGGGACAGCTCCGCCGGCACGATTACATCGCCACCTGGACCCGATAACCTTTACATCGGTACTCCCTACCTGGTGGAGTGGGTTTCTCCAAAAAACACAGATTACGTAAACATCGACTTAATTAGCGGCGGTGTCACAAAGAATATTGTTACTCAGCTCGCGGATTTCAGTAATTACCTGATGCTGGTTCCCGATGCGCCGGGCAATGGAGCTGTCGTCCGAGTTACTTTTTATAACTCGTCCGGAACCGTATTACAGCAGCTCTCCAGCGCGGCGGGCAACGTCCTTTCCTCTACATCGCAGCCAAACACAATCACGTTTGTCAGCGGGAACTCCCAATCGGCTCTGGTCAACACCGCATTCGCAACGCCTCTTCAGGTTCAGTTGATCAGCTCCACAGGTTTCGGAATCCCAGGCGTTGCGGTCACATTTGCCTCTCCTATATCCGGAGCGAGTGGTAGTTTCGGAACCAGTCACACGGCAACAGTCATAACCAACTCCGCAGGCGTTGCGGCAGCACCCTCCTTCGTAGCAAACGGTGTGACGGGAATTTATAACGTCACGGCAATGGCAGATAATCTGACCGCTACCTTCGCGCTCACCAACACTTTAGGTGTCACCGGTACAAGAATCGGCTCTTATTCAGGTGGTCTTGTATTGCGCGATGTTAACGGGGATGGTATGAACACGAACGCCGACCCATTTACGCAACTAGCCGGACCAATGCCAAACGACATCGCGATATATGGCGACTGGAATGGCGACAGACACACGAAGGTTGGAATTTACCGTGATGGATTTTGGGTGCTGGA
>CAXSIG010000156.1:7042-9393 GCA_964237255.1 uncultured Bryobacteraceae bacterium | reverse complement strand
CGGGAAGGCCGGACATAGAATGAGAACCATGCAACGAAGAGACTTCCTGAAGTCCCTGGCGGCCGGCGCCGGAGCGGCAATCACGCTTCATGCCGGATTACCCGCGGCGAAGATCACGAAGATCAACATTTGGGAACCGCCCAATCTGAATCCGATCTTCAACCAGAGCACGATGGTGGTAACTGTTGAAACGGACGCCGGAATCACGGGAATCGGCGAAGGCGGAACGCGCGACACTCTGGAACAATGCGCCGGAACTCTGGTCGGCAAAAATCCGTTCCACATCGAAGCGATCTGGCAGGAGATGTACATTGCGTGGTTCTATCCGCCGGGTCGGGAAAAGGCCCACGCAATGGGTGCTCTTGACATGGCGCTTTGGGATATCAAAGGCAAAGCGCTCGGATTGCCTTTACACGAGTTGTTAGGTGGTTCCGTTCGCAACTACTGCGAATGTTATGCAACCGGCGGTCTGCCGACGGAAGGGCGTGCTGCCGCATCGCGAGCTTCCATGACGCTGAAGGATCGCGCCAAGGCGACTATGGACTCCGGGTATCGGGGTTTCCGTGTGGATGCATCGATCGGCGGAGGGATTGCGAGTGATGTATTCAACACTCATGAACGCGTGCGGCTGGTTGCGGCGGCGTGCAAAGAGATTCGCGAAGGCGTAGGACATGGCGATTGGATGATCGATTTTCACCAGAAATTCGATTATGCGGACGCTCTCCGCTGCTGCCGCCTGATTGAGGAATATGAGCCGTACTTTGTGGAAGACCCAGTGCGGGACGAACACTTTCTTCAGGACATTCCCAAGCTTCGCCAGATGACTACATGTCCATTGACGGCGGGCGAAGAGTGGGGCGTTCGATGGGATTTTAACAAGCTTGTGGAAAACCACGATATCGATTACATCCGCGCCACGCTGCCTAACGTCGGTGGGCTTACGGAAATGATGAAAATCGCGGCCCTTTGCGAAACTCACTCCGTGGGCATTGTGCCGCATTTCACAGGACCGATTTCCACCGCGGCATTAGTCGGTTCGCTCTCCACTTACTCAGGTCCGGTGATTATGGAGTATAACTTCGGCGGTCGTCCAATTTCTTATCTACCGGAATGTCTGGACTTCAGGCAAGGAAAGGCGTATACCAATCAGCGTCCCGGTTTGGGAGTGGTCGCGGATTTAAAACAGATGAAGCAAATCTCGTCCGTAGATAAACCGGGACGCGCCACCATCTACCGCCGTCCAGACGGTTCGCTGACCCATTGGTAAGCGTTAAAGCGTAACCGCTAAACGAACGTGGTTGCTGATTTCCGAACCGGCGGATACGTAAAAATCGGCAGCGCCCGCATCCAAAATCGCGGGAAGTTTGATCTCGACGAGATACATGCCGACATAGCCCGGGGCCAATGTAGCTTTCGTCACCTCGACAGGCATACCGTTCAGGTATGCCCGAATTTCAGCCGTTACCGCGGGAGGATTTGAAAAGGGCGCGGGAACTCCTGAAATCCAATCCGGAGTAACCTTACCAAGCCCGGTAGCCAGCAGTTGGACTGAAGAGTTTGCATTGAGGGCCTGCGATCCATCGAGCATCATGCCGGTTTCGGGATCGAGGAGGAGGGGCGCGCCGTCGCGATCGACGAAGATGGCAGGCGACACCGCTTTCACGGTGATGCCGGCGAGAAGTGAGCGGTTCAGTTCGATTTGAATGTCGGACGGTGCTATGTCGAAAGGCACCTGGATCTGAGACGTGGCAAGTACGGGAAACTGTCGGCCCGCTGCTGTTGCAGATTCCACCGAAATTCCGACAGCACTGAGAAGACCGCCGGGAGCAGCGGCGCGATTACCGAGATCGGCGGCGTTAACTAGACGAATTCCGGCTGTTTTGTGAGGCGCGCGGGTGACATAGACGCCCCAGCCATCGACCGCGACTTTCAATTGACGGCCGTTTGCCTCAAGCGAAACGTCGCGGATGGATGTAGACGGCAGGCCTGCGGAAACATCGGTCCAGGGCGACGGGGTACCAACCGCGTTAAAGTCCATGCGGCTGAAAAACACGCCGCGATCTGTCGCAACGTAGACAGCGCCATCGGCGTGGTCGGCAGAGATGCCGTGAATGGGAGCGTCGGTGAGAGAACCTGTGATGTCAAACCACGTAATGCCGCCGTTGATGGTTCGGAAGATGCGAGCGCCCCGACTAGCCGCAACGGCAAACGCGATTCGGGAGTTGGCAGGATCTACCCACAACCGCTCCGCTGCCAAGGTAGATGTGAGCAAGCCTGCCGTGTCGGCCGATCCGGCGGCCTTTAAAGTCGCGAGCGGGTACTCGGGAAGCGTGGCTATCCAGCCGGATCGT
>CAXSIG010000156.1:0-7032 GCA_964237255.1 uncultured Bryobacteraceae bacterium | reverse complement strand
CGTATTCGGCCTCACCTACACCGTCGACAGCGATGCGGTTATGGGGAAGCAGGGAGCGAATTGAAAGGTTGGGAAGCTGTTCGTTTAGGCCCACCCAGGAAACGCCGCCATCGTGGGAGGCCCAAACACCCGCTTGATTGGCGACCGCGAGGAAATCTCGATCGCGGGGGGAAGTTGCGTAGTCATTGGCAGGTCCTCCGATAACATCGAGAGCTAATGGAGAAACCGCCGGTTGCGTACTGGGACGAGCCACCTCGGATGAGGCAGCTTTCCACGTTTCGAAGTCGACGGTGACGAACACGTTGCCAGCCGCAGTTTTAGCGAAGGGCCGGTCGCCCTCTAGTGAAAACCACACTTGAGTCGCGGGGCCGCCAGCAGGACCCGCCAAGCCGGTATCGACGGCGGAAGTTCCCAACTTGCGCCAAGTATGCGCTTCGACAACGGAAGCGGAGAGGGCCAAAAGAAGCGCCCAACGAAGTGGGTTACTATGACACACCGAAGTCTCTCAATGATACCGTACCGACCTGTCCAAATCGGGCCAAACCCTTTCTGAACAACAGCTTAATGCGAGGATGCCCACTTGCTTTTGCACTTACGATGCTAAACTTCGGATTGGTCGTGTCGCGTCCGTTTCAGCATTGGATAATGCCGTTGCTACTTGCATTAGTGGCAGCTGCGCCGGTTTTCGCTCAAAAAGATGGCGCGGCCAAGGTAGTTTCGTTGGCTGGACAGGTTTCCGTTTTGCGCGATGGAAATCCCTGGGCGCTGAACGCAGGCGACTTGGTCAAGCCGGAGCAGACAATTGTGACGGGCGTAGATAGCTACGCGACGTTTCAAGTATCCGACGGCAGCACCTTCGACGTGTATCCGAACGCGCAAGTGGTTTTCCGGAAAAATCCAAGCGATTGGAAGGATCTGCTCGATGTTGTATTGGGTAAAGTAAAAGTTCAAATTCAGCACCTTGGCGGGCAGCCTAACCACAATAAAGTTCGGACGCCGACGGCGGTGATCGCGGTGCGCGGGACGATTTTCGACGTGGACGTGGAAGATGCCGACGCCACCACGCTGGTGATGGTGGAAGAAGGACAAGTGGAAGTGCGGCATTTGACTTCCCCTGGACAGACACGATTCTTAAACCCGGGCGAGTACGTTCGCGTTTTTAAAAACCAACCTTTAGCAGCGAAAACCGTGGATCGCGGCATGGTGATGCAGCGCATGTTGCGGGCTGCCTCAGATGCACTGAACGAAGCTTTATATAGGATTCAGCGGGGCAGCACTCCGGGTACAAGTGGAACGACAGTTCCTGCGTCGACTACGACTACGTCAGTCGGAGACAAGAGCGCCCCCCAGCCCACCGGTCCCGCTCCTCCGCCTCCTCCTCATCCCTAATTGCGTATGAACCGGCGAACTGCCATCAAGGCCGGAGTTGGTTCGCTCGTGGCAACACAACAGTTGCAAGCGCAGCGGAACCGTTTGGAGGCTAACTGGGCTTCACTGGATGCCCGTCCAAGTCCCACCTGGTATACGGACGCTAAATTCGGAATCTTCATTCATTGGGGCATTTACTTCGTACCTGCCTTCGCACCACTCAGCGGCAAAGGTGGATTGCGGTATGCCGAATGGTATTGGCACACCTTAGAGGATGGAAAAGCCGGCAAAGGGGAAAGCGTCCGAACATGGGAGTTTCACAAACGAAACTACGGTGCGGACTTCCCTTACTCCAATTTCGCGCCGATGTTCCGGGCGGAGTTGTTCGATCCGGATCGTTGGGCCGATGTGTTCGTGAAAAGCGGCGCGAAGTATGTGGCACTTACTTCAAAGCATCATGAAGGGTTTACACTTTCGCGAAGCGCGGAAGCGAATCGGTCCTGGGGGCGCCCGTGGAATAGCGTGGATGTCGGGCCGAAGCGGGATCTGCTGGTGGATCTATCGGAAGCCGGACGCAAACGCGGGCTGCACATGGGGATCTACTATTCGCTTTACGAATGGTACAACCCGCTTTGGTTGACGGACAAGCCGCGCTATGTGCGCGAGCATATGATTCCGCAATTCAAAGATGTGGTGACGCACGCGAAGCCGGAGATCATCTTTTCCGATGGCGAGTGGGAACTGCCGAGCGCGGATTGGCATTCGCCGGAGTTACTGGCCTGGTTGTTTAATGAATCGCCCGTAGCTGAACAAGTAGTGGTGAATGACCGCTGGGGTAAAGATTCCAGGCATAGGCACGGCGGTTACTACACCACCGAGTACACGTCCGGCATGCAGGCGGCCACGCATCCCTGGGAGGAGAGCCGCGGCATCGGGTATTCGTACGGTTATAACCGAACGGAGACTCTGACCGATTACCATTCGGGACGGCAGTTGCTGTTGATGCTGATCGATATTGTGAGCCGCGGCGGAAATCTACTTCTGGATATCGGACCGACCGGGGATGGTCGAATTCCCGTCGTGATGGAAGAAAGGCTCATCCAAGTTGGTGATTGGCTGAAGGTGAACGGCGAGGCAATTTACGGCACAAAGCAATTTCGTATTGCGGCCCAGTGGAGTACGGGAATGCGTCCGAAATTGGAAGAGAAAGACTTCATGGCGGATTACGACATCCTGAACCTTGTGGACGAGCCGAAAGCCGGTTACGCCAGGGTGGATGCGTTTTTTACTGCAAAGGGGACTGAGATGGTCTATGCGATTTTGCCACGGCGACCTCAAGGCAAGATTTCTCTCGAGGGAATCGCGATTCAAGCGGCTTCGGTTTTAGGAATCGGAACGGCGCTGCCTGTGCGACGTAACGCGAATGGGTCGGAGGTTGAGATTTCTCCCGAGATCAGTTTGGGGCTTCGTGAAAGTGACGCGTACGTTCTGAAGTTATCGCTCTGAGAATTTATCGTTACAGCGGCTACTACGCCGTTAGATGAAGTTCCTCTCCTTGCTCCTCCTCACGCTGTCTTTGGTTGCGGCTACGCCGACAAAGTCGTCAGCGCCTAAGCCCAAAGTTACGGTCACGCCGCGCATCAACGACGCCGAAATCGAACGCGCAATTCGCGGGCGATTCGCGGAGTCGAAGATCTCGGAAGACAAATTTTCTGTCAAGGTGCAGAGTGGGATTGCCACGATCACGGGTCACACCGACATAATTCAACACAAGGGCGTTGCCACCAGACTGGCGAAAAGCGGTGGGGCTTTGGCTGTGGTGAACAACATCGAGATTAGCCAAGCAGCGAAGGACAAAGCGGCGAAGAATCTGGCTCAGGGTCGGCGACGGGCTCAGGTGAAGCGTAGCGATACGGTGGCGCGTTCGGAAGCGCGTTAGACTAGCGACCTTTGCCTGCTTCCACGGCGAATAGTTCGGCATCGGTATCGATCACAGCTTTAGATTAGCGACTAATGGCTGCGGAGCTCGGCCAGATCGTGGAGCACACTCAACATGCCTGGTACAAGCGTGATGACGAACAGCACCGGCAGAATAAATATCACAATCGGAAAAAGCATCTTGATTCCAGCTTTACCAATAGCGGCTTCTGCTCGTAAACGACGCCTCGTGCGAAGAGCGTCGGCATAAACTTTCAGCGCTTGCGAAAGGCTGGTGCCGAACCGCTCGCTCTGAATGATCATCGCCGAAAGCGCCTTGATATCTTCAATTCCGGTACGCCGCACCAGCGCGGTAAACGCTTTGCCGCGCTCTTGGCCCGCTCTTACCTGCATCACCACCGTGTAAAACTCATTGGCTAGTTCGGGATAGATGAACTGCATCTCTTCGCTCACGCGCAGCATAGCTTGATCGAGCGCCAAGCCCGTTCCGAGAACGATACCCAAAAGATCAATGGTGTCGGGCAGAGCTTCTTGCAGCTTGGCTTTATAACGTTTCGCGAACTTCTGCAGGACGAAGCTTGGCAGCATATACCCGATGAGAAATGCCGCTACCATGCCGCCAATCATCGACGCCGGGGTGTTGTTTCTCTGCAGATACAACATCCCCCCCAGCAACAGGACCAGAAACAAGGCATTGAAAACCGTGTAATACACGATTGCCGAGGGTGCTTTTACTCCGGCTTGCTTTAAACGCTTTTCGTTTTCCTTGATCCAATCATCGGCTCCGGGAATCGAGCCGATCAGGCCCATGATGCCCTTCCCTTTCTTTCGTCTTACCTTGCCCCCGGACACCATGGTGGTGCTCTGAAGCATGTCGAGCCGATCGCCGAGCGGGTCTTCCTGTTCTTTCAACAGTTGTAGTCCGCAATATAGAAGCGTTCCGATGGTTGCGAATGCGAAAACAAAGAATAAAATCGATCCCATGGCGTTACACCTTTACGTTCGCTAACTTGCGGATCACCAGAATCCCGACGATCTCCGAAATGACCGCATAGGTAAGAAACTTACTGCCGGTTGGATCCGTGTACAACAATTTGATGTAGTCGGGTTTTAAAATCCAGAAACCAAGGCCGACAACAATCGGCATCAGGCATAACAGTGCGGCGGAGAAACGTTGTTGCGCGGTATGCGCCTTCATTTTGGCCGCCATGTTCAAACGTTCGCGGACAAGCAGCGACAGATTTTCCAGGACGTTGACCATGTTCGCGCCAGTTTGGCGCTGCAGAATGAGCGCTGTAACGAAGAACTTCAAATCGATGACCGGGATACGGTCGCCCAGGTGGTGAAGCGTCGCTTCGATCGGCGACCCGAGCGCGAGTTCTTCCATTACTTTGCGGAACTCCATCCGAATCGGATCGCCGGTTTCGGCCGCAATCGTCTCCAGCCCGCTGTGGATGTTGTGTCCGGCGCGCATGGTTCTGGTGAACAGATCGATAGCGTCGGGCAGGTCGTCTTCGAACTTGCCGAGGCGACGCTTGCGCATAAAGTTGATATAGAAGATCGGTGCATAGCCGGCGCCAGCCGCCAGAAGAAGTTTCAAGAAGAAAAGCGGCACGCCAACCAGGGTGAGCAGCAGATAGACGACGATGAACAGGCCGATGCAGACAAGCGCGACGTCGGTCGCTCGATACTTCAAATTCGCCTGCGTGATAATGACCTGCAATCGGCGAAGCATGCCTATCCAGGAGACAAATTGGGTCATGCCTCCAAATGCAGCCTGGTCCTCGCTACGTAACAGAGACGGCTGTTCGTTCGAACGCTGCCTTGTGGCGCCTCGCAACTCTCGAAGTCGAACCGCCACGGTCCGGGATTCCGCTTGCTGCGGGACCGTCCAGACGTACCAGGCAACGCCAAACAGCGCGCCCGAAAAAACAAGGAATGCGACGAAGAGGAAACCCATTCGAATTTAGTCCTTTACTACTTGACGTTCGCTGAACATCGAATCTGGAAGTTTGACGCCGAAGCCGCGCAGCCGTTCCATGCAGATCGGCTTCTTTCCGGTCGCATGGAAAGTTCCCGTTACGTTGCCGCGTTCGCTGATACCCTCGCGCTCGAATTCGAAAAGGTCCTGCATGGCCACCTGGTCACCTTCAACGCCCAGCACTTCCGAGACTCCCACCACCTTGCGCGATCCATCGCTCAAACGCGAGCACTGAAGAACGATGTTGATGGCGCTGGCGAGTTGCTGTCGAATTACGCGATCCGGAACGTGAACGCTCGCCATCATCACCATCGTCTCGAGGCGCGAGAAAGCGTCGCGCGTGGTGTTCGCGTGGACGGTCGTCATGGAGCCATCATGGCCCGTATTCATCGCCTGCAACATGTCCAGTGCTTCCGCGCCGCGCGATTCGCCAACGATAATTCGATCCGGACGCATACGAAGGGTGTTAATCAACAAGTCGCGCTGCGTGATGGCTCCCGCGCCTTCGATATTCATCGGGCGAGTCTCCAAGCGCACCACGTGGTTCTGTTGCAATTGCAGCTCGGCGGTGTCTTCGATGGTGATGATACGCTCTTCTTCCGGAATGAATCGGGAGAGCGTGTTCAGCATGGTGGTTTTGCCGGAACCCGAACCGCCGGAAATCACGATATTCAGACGCGCTTCCACGCAGCCGCTGAGGAAATCGAGCATCCCGGGAGTCAACGTTTCATTACGAACCAGATCCTCAGTTGTCAGCAGTTTCTTTCCGTAACGGCGAATCGAAACTACAGGCCCGATCAACGACAACGGCGGGATCACCGCGCAAACGCGCGAGCCATCTTGCAGGCGCGCGTCGACGATCGGCGACGAATCGTCGATACGACGTCCGACGTTCGAGACCACGCGATCAATGATCATTCTCAAATGGTTCTGATCTTTGAACCGGATGTTGGTTTCTACCAGACGCCCGCCGCGTTCCACATAGACGTTATCGAAACCGTTGACCATGATGTCGCTCACAGTCGGGTCCTTAAGCAATTGCTCCAGAGGACCAAGCCCGAAGACTTCATCCAGAATTTCGTCCGTGACGCGGTCCCGTTCGGCGACGGTCATGGGAGTGCCTTCGTTCTGAACCAGGCGCTCGATTACATTCGCGATCTGTCCGCGAACGCTTTCCTTGTTTAGCCCCTTGAGCTGATCTTGAGAAAGCGAGCCGAGAAGCTTGCTGTGAACCTGGCTTTTAATTTCGTACCAGCGGTCGGCGCCAGTGCCGGGCCGGGCTGTCGCGCGAGTACCCATGGATAGTTTAGTTTCTCACCTAGGCCGCGTCTATGCGCTCTTGGCGGCAGCCAGCTTGGCTCCCGTGGTTTTGTCGACAAAGGCGCGGAGCACTTTATCGATATCGCCCGCGCTTTGGCGATCGGCCACAGCGGGGCGGGCTTTATTGACCGCAGCCAACATCGCGGGCGAAGAAGGAATGCCGTAGAAAACCGGCTGATTCAACGTCTGCTGGATCTGTTCGATGGAGGCATGTTGCGGCCCCGCTTTCTTGCTGTACTGGTTGACCACAAGCTTGATCTGGTCCTGATTCACGCCAATACGCGCCAGCGCCCCGATGTAGCGTTGCGCGTTGCGTACGGAGGGAAAATCCTGGTTAACGACGAGAAGGATCGCCGTTGAGATAGAGCATGCCGCCATCACGACATCGTCGTTGATGTTCTTTCCCGCGTCGACCACTACCGAAT
>CAXSIG010000155.1:3615-9408 GCA_964237255.1 uncultured Bryobacteraceae bacterium | reverse complement strand
AAGGTGGTTCCGCGAAGAAGTGGTTTTACGGGAGGTATCTGCAGTGGTCAATTAATCAACCGGTGGGTCACAGATACCGTTGTTCGGTAGCTACTTCGATATCGGGCCGGTGGCAATGTCGGGCGGCACCACCACGGTGAAACAGACAACGGCGAAGCTTGGGCCGTCCGAGCGCTTCAACGCGGACCTGGGCGATTGGGACAAGTCGTTGTTGAACATTCCGATTGGCGAATCGGGGCATGTTCTTTCACGACACTATAAGGACCAGTGGAAGGCTTACTATTCCGGGGAGAGCTTCCCGATGCCGTTTGAAAGACCCGAAGTGAAGAGCACGCTGACCCTCCATCCGAAGTAGCGTCTGTGGGAAGATTCTTTCATGAAGTTTGCTGTTTGCCTGACCGCTCTCACGATGTTTGCCGAAGTAAACTATCCGAAGCTAAATTATCCAAAAGCTCCAACCACGAATCAGGTTGACGATTTCCACGGCTCGCAAATTGCGGACCCATATCGTGGCTTGGAGTCGGCCGATGCGGCGCCAACGCAACAGTGGGTGGAGAAAGAGAACGACCTAACGTTCGGTTATCTGAAGAGCTTGCCTGGGCGAGACAAGATCAAGGCCGACTTAACCAAGCTTTGGAATTTCGAAAAGTTCACCGGGTTTTCGAAATCGGGTTCGCGCTATCTCTACTTCCATAATTCCGGTCTGCAGAATCAGAGCGTGCTGATGGTGTCCGACATCTTAAACGGACCGGGGCGCGTGTTGATCGATCCGAATACATATCGCAAGGATGGGACCGCCGCGCTCAATTCCATGTCGGACAGTTGGAATGGCGCGCTGCTTGGTTATTCAATAGCACAGGCGGGTTCCGATTGGTCGGATTGGCACGTGCGCGATGTCGTTACAGGAAAGGATCTATCCGATGTGATTCGCTGGACCAAGGGAGGCCGTGTCTCCTGGACGGCTGACAACAAGGCTTTCTATTACGCTCGCTATCCCGAGCCGGCGGCCGCGGAACTGCTGACAGCGGCCGCGCTGAATGAGAAAGTTTATCTCCATCGTTTGGGTACCGATCAATCGGACGACACACTGATCTATCAACGGCCCGATCAACCCACCTGGAGTTTCGGCCCGCACGTGATGGAGGGCGGCCGCTACCTGATGTTGGAGATTTATGCCGGCATTCCAGGAAAGAATCGCTTGGCGTTTCAGGACCTGAGCGATCCGCATCCGAATACGGTGGACCTGGTTGCGGCGGATACGGGAGGTTACGATCCCATTGCGGTGATCGGGTCCAAACTTTACCTCATGACGAACGAAGGCGCGCCCCGCGGGCGGGTCATGGCGATCGATATGGAGCACGCGGAGCGGGAACGTTGGACGGAAGTGATTCCCGAAAAAGCCGAGACGCTGAACAATGTAGTAATCGCCAATGGCAAAATGCTGCTGGTCTATATGAAGGATGCGCATACGGTGGCTTACCTGACATCGCTTGACGGCGGACCATTGAAGGAAATCTCTCTACCTGGCTTGGGAACCGCTTCGTTCGGCGGGGCCAATCTCTCGGACAAAGAATTGTTTTATTCGTTCAACAGTTTTGTCGCGCCTCCGGTTGTTTACGGGCTTGATCTGGGGACGGGGAAGAGTTTCGACGTGAAACGGAGCAAGGTGGCCGTCGATACAGCGCAGTTCGAGACGAAGCAGGTCTTCTATACAAGCAAAGATGGGACGAAAGTTCCTATGTTCCTTAGCTATCGCAAGGGCTTGAAGCTGGATGGCACCAACCCTACTTTGCTCTACGCGTACGGTGGGTTTGCCATTTCGGAGACGCCATATTTTTCCGCCGCTTATTTGGAATGGATGCAAATGGGCGGAATCTTCGCGCTCGCTAACCTTCGGGGTGGGTCGGAGTATGGCGAGGCGTGGCACCAAGCGGGAATGCGCGAGAAGAAGCAGAACGTGTTCGACGATTTTATTTCGGCTGCCAAGTGGCTGATTGCGGAGAAGTATACGTCGACGCCGAAGCTTGCGATTTACGGCGGGAGCAACGGCGGGCTGCTGGTCGGCGCGGTGTTGAACCAAACGCCGGAGTTGTTTGGAGCGGCCATGCCGGCGGTCGGAGTCATGGATATGTATCGATTCCAGAAGTTCGGCTTTGGTACGCAGTGGGTGGGTGAGTATGGGTCGGCGGACAATCCCGCGGACTTCGAATTTCTGAAGAAGTACTCGCCGATTCATAACATCAAGAAGGGTGGGGTGTATCCTCCTACGCTGATTACCACCGCCGATCACGACGATCGTGTGATGCCGGGGCACAGTCTGAAGTACGCCGCGACGTTGCAGCAGGCGCAGGAGGGGAAGGCGCCGATTTTGATCCGTGTTGAAACGCGGGCTGGGCATGGCGCGGGGATGCCGACCAGCAAGCGCATCGATGAATGGGTGGATCGATTTGCGTTCCTCCGAGCGAACCTGGGGATGAACTAGTAAAGTCCCATTCGGCTCTTTGTAAGATCGACTGTTCCCTTCGCGATTGGTCGGACTTGTTCTGCGCCTTTTTGTAGAACCGATTCGATGTAGCCTGGATCTTTGGTGATCTCTCGATATCGGGCTTGTAACGGTTCGAGTTGGGCGATTACCGCTTCCGCTACTTGTTTCTTGAGATCGCCGTAGCGCATTCCCGTGAATCGCTGTCGCATGATAGCGTCTTCTTCTAACGTGAACGCTTGATAGATGCCTAAGAGGTTCTGGACACCGGGGCCCATCGTTTCGAAATCGACCGCTGGATTCGAATCGGTCGTCGCGCGGTTTAGAGTCTTGCGGATTTTGTCCGGCGGATCGAGGAGCGCGATCGCGTGGCCTGAGCCTACGGCGGACTTGCTCATCTTCGTCGTCGGATCGTCCAGGCCCATGATCCTGGCTCCGAATCCGGGGAGCTTCGTTTCGGGGACGACGAACGTTTCGCCGTAAAGAGAGTTGAAGCGCTGGGCGATATCGCGCGTTAGTTCCAGGTGCTGCGATTGATCGTCGCCTACGGGGACGACTGCGGCTTGGTAGAGCAGGATGTCCGCAGCCATTAGAACCGGGTATTGGAAGATGCCATCGCTAACACTTTCCTGCGCCGCTGATTTTGCTTTGAACTGCGTCATGCGTTCCAGCCAACCCATCGGCGTGACGCAGGTGAGCATCCACGATAGTTCGGCGTGGCCCGAAATTGCTGACTGGACCATGATCGTCGAATGCTCCGGATCAATCCCAGCTGCTATGAAGAGGGCGGCTAATTCGCGGATCTTCTGTCGCAGTTCATCAGGCTTCTGATAAACGGTGATGGCGTGCAGGTCCACGATGCAGAAGATGCACTCGTAATCGCGCTGAATCCGGACCCAGTTAACCATCGCACCGAGGTAGTTTCCGATGTGCAAATTACCGGTGGGTTGGATGCCGGATAGGACACGTGCTCTCATGAGAAGTCCCCATGGTAACAATCGAAAAACTGGTTTATGGCGGCGACGGACTGAGTCGCACAGACGGGAAAGTCGTGCTGACGCCGTTTGTTCTTCCGGGGGAACAGGTGGATTTGGCCGACGGCGAAGAGCGGTCCGGCGTGGTTCGCGCTTCGTTGGGTAAGGTGCTGGTCGCATCGCCCGATCGGGTCGCTGCTCCTTGTCCTTACTTCGGAGTTTGCGGCGGCTGCCAATATCAGCACGCGACTTACGAAGCGCAGTTGACTGCTAAACGCGCCATCCTAGAAGAGACTCTGCAACGTGTTGGGCGCATCGCTCCGCCTGACGACATTCGCACGATTGCCGGTGAGCCCTGGGGCTATCGAAATCGGGCGCAGTTTCATGTGAATGAACGCAAGCTTGGGTACCGTGAGCGTGGGTCGCACAAGCTGGTGGCGATTGAGCAGTGTCCGATTAGCTCGCCTCGAATTAATTCCGCGATCCAGATTTTGAATCACATGTTGCGGGATCGGCGTTGGCCGAAGTTTATTTCTTCGGTTGAGGTGTTTACGAATGAAGAGCAGATTCAATTGAACATCCTGGAGGCCGGGCAGTCCGTCGCCAAGCGATTCTTCGATTGGGCGGCGGAAGAGTTGGGCGACCTGGCGGACGGATCGATTGAGTACCAGGGGTTTCGTGTTGGGCCGAATTCGTTTTTTCAGGTCAATCGATTTTTGATTGACGCGATGGTGAATGAAGTTACCGGTGACGCTCAGGGGCGACATGCGCTTGATTTGTACTCCGGTGTCGGATTGTTTACTTTGCCTTTGGCTAAGCGCTTTGAACAGATCACGGCAGTCGAGACTGGGTCCGGCGCGGTGCGCGATCTGGAGTTCAACGCCGCGCGCGCCGGGGTGAAGGTGAAGGCGGTGAATCTGGCCGTCGATCAGTTCCTTCGGACGTTGGAAGAGCCTTCGGACTTCGTGCTGGCCGATCCGCCTCGTACGGGTTTGGGCAAGGATGTTGTTGCGAAGCTTAATGAGTGGAAGCCGGACAGAATCGTGCTGGTATCTTGCGATCCCTCTACTTTCGCTCGCGATCTGGCGGGGTTCCAGGCGGGTGGTTATGCCGTGGAGCAGTTGACGTTGCTCGATCTGTTTCCGCAGACGTTTCATATCGAGACCGTTTGCAAGCTGCGGCTGCGCTAGCGCCAGCGGGCGATGCGGCCTTCTGGGCCCACCGCCCATCCTTCTTTGCCGTGGAAGGAGATGGCGTTGTAGCCTGTGGTTCCTGCGAGTTGCCATGTAGCACCTGCGTCGTTCGATACATCGGAGCCGGACGTTCCCGTTGTGATGGCTTGTTTCGTGGAACGGAATTCGACTGCCGAACGGAATCCGGTTGGGATAGATTTCGGCTCGTGCCATGTGCGTCCGCCGTCTTCGGTAGTCGCGATGTTGCCGGTTGAGACGGTGGGCTTCGTATAGTCGCCGCCTACTGCGATGCCATGTTTTGAATCCCGGAAGGCCACCGAGAATACACCGGCGGCTTTGCCTTCGTGATTCAGCGGCGTTTGCGAAGGGGTCCATGTCGCGCCGAAGTCGGTGGAGTGGAACACGCGGGCTGCACCGGTTCCAATCCATGCTTCGCCGTTCGGTCTGGCGATGAGGCACGTGCCACTAGCGGCGAACGCGCCTTCGTTCTCACGAGCTTCGGGACCGGTCTGGCGCTTCCAGTGGACGCCGTCGTCGGTGGTGAAGATTGTGAGACGGCCGTCTATCGGATCGCCTAATAGGACGCCTCTGGTTTTGCTGAAAAACGCAATCGCATCGAAGAAGCCGGTGGCGTCGGGATTCGTCAGGTCGAGTGTCCAGTTCGCGCCACCATCGACGGTGCGATAGACACGCGCTTTATCGCCCGTACCGCTGGACATCGCCCACGCATGTTGGGCATCGGATGTTTCGATATCGCGGAAGTCTAGGGACTCAGTGTTCGGGATGGGAAGTTGCTTCCAGTGTTCGCCGCCGTCGATCGATTTGAGGACAGTTCCCTTGGTGCCGCTCGCCCACACAACTCGCGCACTCGATGCGTGAACTCCTCGTAAACTGGCTTTGCTCCCGCTCTGTTGCGGAATCCATTCGGCGAGGAGAAGGGTAGCGAGCAGGACCGCCGTCATGCCACCTTTCGAACCGGCGCTTTACCTCGAAGAAAGAGGACGACGGATAGCAGAATCAGGAACGCCGCCGATGCGCTACTGAGCCAGAACGATTGCCAGTTACGCGAACCTCCAGGAGCGGTAAAAAAATCGACGGTGACGCCGGAAAGCTGCGCAAACTCGGCTTCCAGACTGGCGTCTTT